>NZ_CAUTUT010000012.1:0-83711 GCF_963541955.1 Hoylesella pleuritidis
ACACACACACACACACACACACATCGCACCTGGTGTAGTAAATATTTTCTAAATCTTTCATACGCGCGCGAGGACAGCCGCGTAAACTCCAATAAACAAAGGGCTCAACAGAGTTCCCTTTGTTCTGTTTTCATGCCCTTTCGTGAAGTTTGTAAGAGATAAAACAAACAAGACAATTCTATAATATTTAAACCAAATACAATTTAAGAATGAAATTAAAAAAAAGAAAAAAACAGTATGTAAGACCGACAGCGGAAATCATACCCATCTGTGTAGAATGTAAGGCGGCACCACCAATCACCATGTCCTGCAACCATATCCCGGCGTACGACGATGGAGAATTGAACGCCAAACAGTTCGATTTCGATGATGAAGAATGGGATTTCAATACTGACAACCCATAGAGTGAATATAAAAGGAAAACAAATAAGATTTTAAAAGAAAGAAAACAATGAAGAAAAAATATCTGATCAAGGCGGCATGTCTGTTCTCTGTAGCCATGTTGATGGGGTGTGCACAAGAAGAAGACAACAGTAAGACCGAAAAGAAAGGGCGTGCATCGTTCACTACCCAAGAAAGTTCATCTTCAACTCGCACCACAGGCATATACAGCGGTTCCGGTATCAACTTTTACTGGACAGAGAAAGACTATGTTATTTGGCTTATAAAGTCCAATGGTGATCTTATGAAGTCATCAAGTAGTAGTGTAAGAACCAGAACTGCCAAGGCGACCTTTTATTTCGATGATTATAATTACGAACTTAATGAAAAGAGTTATAAACTGCGTTATGTAGGTAATGGTTATAGTGACTATATAACATCTTCTGACAAAGTAACTATAAAAGCCGTGCAAAAACAAGACAAGCCTAATGATGCCGAACATATTGGCACCGATGGCGACTGTGGTACCGCCACTGCGACATATGTCGGTGAAAACGAAGATGGTAGACATCATTACAGTTTCCGTCTTCAACATCAAGCCACTTATCTTACTTTCATGCCTTATAGTACCTCTTCCAGCAATATGAAACTTACAGAAATCATAGTTCAAGCAGACCAACCCATTGCCGGAACCTATAACTTTGATGATAATGGACTTAAAACCGACAATCCTACCTCTCCATCGAATACTATTACACTGAAATTGCAAGAGTCTCAGTTCCCTATTCCTGACAGACCTTCTCCTGATAAAAATGCCGCCATTATGGTGCTGGCACCGGGTTATTACTCTTCGCTCAAAGTGACATATAAACTCAAAAATAGCAATGGAAGCATCGAAACCCAGTCTAGAACCTACTCTGGCCTAACTCTCAAAGCCGGCAAGAACAAACCAGTGAAATACAATTTAGCCTAATTACCCAAAAAACAAAGCAACCGATCCCCATTGGAACAATCAGCTCTGGGCTATTACGCCGGCAGCAAGCCGGAACTCATTGGCGTCGGCGGTTACTTATTGGTCGTCTTCACCGTGTCCGTGGCATTATACAGTCGTTGCGTATGGTTTGGGATTCTACGAGTTCGAGGGCACCGCGCTTATAGACAGCTTCACCCGTCCCAACGGATTCCGTTTATGGCTTGCCCAGTGAATCTCAATCAATTGCAACAGATTTTAATTCACTATATAACACTTTTATTCAATTAATAAATATCCATACCCTCGTCTGCACAAGGACTGTAACAGGAACAAACAACGACTCATACTTCCGTAGTGCACAGATTATACTTCCGTTACCGACGATTTATACTTTCGTGAGGCACGACTCATACTTCCGTCATTAACAACTGTATATCCGTCGCCCGCAGGTCGTATATTTGATACAAGCAACTATAATAGTTCTTACAGACACAAAACAATAAAAACTATGGCTTTTTGGAAAAGAATCAAAATGAAAATCAATGGATTGTGGTATCCTAAGTCGGTATTGGTAGGTACACCCGTTACCACCAAACAAGTGGCTGAGCGGCTCGCACGTGAATCTACTGTGAGTCTGGCCGATGTCTATGCCGTACTGTTGTCATTGGGTAGTGTACTGGGCGACTATATGTCGCAGGGCCGCTCGGTAAAGCTTGATGGTATAGGTTCATTCTACTTCACAGCTACAGCCAATAAAAACGGCGTTGCCAAAGAAGAAGACGTATCTGCCAAACAGATCAATGGCGTGCGCGTTCGGTTCATTCCTGAGACGAGTTACAAACAAAATGGCAGCACGCCAGCCGGCCGCCGTGCCACCCGCAATCTCACGGATGTGAGTATCGAGTGGGAAGAGTGGAAAGGCGTGAAGAAGAAACCGAAACCGAAACCGAAACCATAAGAATTACGAATAGAGGGATATTGAATGACTGCCCTCAATACAATGTAGAATGAATGATGACGAATTGCTCCTATATCAGAACAATTCGTCATCTTCTTTTTTGTACGCATTTGTCTGCGAACAAGATAGGGGGTTATTTTCTATCTGCTTACCACAATTGCAGGCGCTGTTCTTTTGGCAGGAACATCTTGTTATCAGCTTTCACGCCGAAAGCTTGGTACCAGGCGTCGATGTGAGGTAGCGCACCGTTGACGCGCCAGCGACCCAATGCGTGCGGATCGCTCTTGGTACGGTTGCGGATTTCCTGCTCGGTAATATTCTGGCCCCATACGCCGGCGTAAGCCAGGAAGAAGCGCTGCTCGGGCGTGAAACCATCGATTGTAGGCAGCGGATGATTCTTCGTTGCATTCTTAAAGGCTGTGTAAGCTACTTGCAAGCCTCCGTGGTCGGCCAGATTCTCGCCCAGAGTGAGCTGACCATTGGCATTGAGATCGGGCAAGACCTTGATGGCCGAGAAGAAGTCGGCGTACTTTCCGGTTCGGCTATTGAAATTGGCGGCATCGCTCTTGGTCCACCAGTCGGTCATATTGCCGCTCTTGTCGTAGTGGCGGCCCTGATCATCGAATCCGTGTGTCATCTCGTGGCCAATCACTACACCGATAGCTCCGTAATTGAAAGCATCATCCGCCGACATATCGAAGAACGGCACCTGCAAGATTCCGGCAGGGAAACAGATCTCGTTAGTTGTAGGATTGTAGTAGGCGTTCACCGTCTGCGGCGTCATCAGCCATTCGTCGCGGTCCACGGGCTTGCCGGCACGGTGATCAATCTCCCATTTCGTCCAGAACTTTCGGCACGCCATTACATTGGTCAGTAACGACTGCTCTGCATCTATTGTGAGACCCGAAAGGTCTTTCCATTTGTCGGGATAGCCTATTTTGACGTAGAATGTGCGAAGCTTGTCAAGCGCAGCTGCCTTTGTCTTCTTGCTCATCCACGTCTGCGCACCGATTCGCTCGGCCAGTGCCACTTGCAGATTCTTCACCAACGCCTCCATTCGGGCCTTGGCCGAAACGGGGAAGTAACGCTCTACATACATCTTACCAAGCGCTTCGCCCATCTGCTGCTCTACCATATTGGTAGCGCGCTTCCAGCGAGGATAGTTCTCCTTGCGTCCGGAAAGTACTTTTCCGAAGAAGTCGAAGTTGGCCGCTACGATAGGATCGCTCAGATAACCGGCCGAACTATCTATAAAGTTCCACTCGATATAGGCACGATAATCGTCTGCATTCATCGCGGTGATGAGTTTATCAACACCAGCTACGAATGCGGGCTGCCCTACGACCATTGTTTGAATATACTTGCTGTCTACACCCTCGGCATTGAGTTCGCGGGCCAACTGTACATTCGGGTAGCGCTTCTCAAATTCTTTCAGCGTCATCTTGTGATAGTTGGCCTCTACATCGCGCAGTTCAGTACGACTTTTGCTGATACGTGCCAGCGCAGTTTCAATGTTCATTACACCGCGCATCTTGGTCTCGGCCTGTGCTGCTGTAAAACCGAAAAAACGAAACATCCGCACGAGATGCTGCTTGTACGCTTCGCGAATGGCCGTCGTAGCCGAATCAGTGTCGAGGTAATATTCCTTTTGCCCCAGCGTGAGTCCGCCCTGATGCACAAGCAAGATATTCATCTTGGCGTTCTTCTCGTCGGCATCAAAACTGGTATTCATAAAGCCCGAGATACCGTAGGGGGCATATTTCAATCGCAATGTTTCAAGATCGGCCACGCTTTTAGCACTCTCAAACGAATGAATGAACGGCATTACAGGCGACACGCCCTCGCGATTGAGTCGGTCGGAATCCATCGCCAATTTATAGAAATCGCTCAGCTTCCGCTCGATCGTACCCTTGGCGTACGAGCCTTTCATCAGCTCAGCAAGGATAGCATTGATACGTTTGTTGTTGTCCTGTCCCAAACGATCGAAACTACCGAAACGTGAATAAGCAGCGGGTAGGGGATTGTTCTTCATCCAGCCACCACAAGCAAACTCGTAAAAATCGTCACCGGCTTTCACACTTGGGTTCAGGTTAGCCGGGTCGACGCCCGACTTCAGCTGCTTCTGCGCCATTCCCGCAATCGGAGTGGTTGCCAACATCAGCAGCGGAATCATTCTTTTCATTCTCATAATTGGTCTATTTAATTGGTAAGTAAGTTTATTAATTTATAAGTAGACAAGTGAACGAGGTTACAAACAACTCATAAACCCGTTAACTCCATCCGTTCTAATTCTTCTGCCAGCATCATCCAGCGCTCGTTCTCTGCATCCAGCGTACGCTGGGTAGATATATATTCTGTGACGAGCGTCATATCCGAAGCATTCGCAGGATCGGAAAGCAAGCTGTTGAGTTCGGCGATCCGTTTCTCCATCGACGCAATTTTCTGCTCACAATCTTTCACAGCCTTAGCTGCTTTGTTGCGCTGCTTCATCTGCGCTTTGCGCTCGGCATAAGAGAACGAGGCTGCATCCCGCTTCACGTCTGTGTTCTCACTGCGCGACGAACCCGCAACCTGTTTCGGTGCATCTTGTGCAGGAAAACTGCCCAAGCCGGCTCCATCAATCTTCCGCAATACAGCTTCGATAGCCGCGCCGCGCCTCTGCGACGGAATCGCATCGCCTAAGATATGTTCCGTCACACGCCCGTTCCCGAACTCAAAAACTTTAGTCACAAGGCCATCTAAGAAATCGCGATCATGACTCACGATAATGGCCGTGCCCTCAAAGGCTTTGATAGCCTCTTTCAAAACATCTTTTGAAGGCATATCGAGATGATTGGTCGGCTCGTCGAGAATTAATAAATTGACCGGCTCTAACAGTAACCGAATCATCGCCAGACGACTACGTTCGCCGCCACTCAGCACTTTGACTCTCTTATCGATGTCGTCGCCGCGAAACATAAATGCGGCAAGAATATCCTTGATACGGAGTCGGATATCGCCGCGTGCCACGTTGTCGATCGTCTCGAAGACAGAAAGATTCTCGTCAAGTAGCTGTGCCTGATTCTGTGCGAAATAGCCGATCTGCACGTTGTGTCCTATTTTGAGTACTCCCGAATAAGGTATTTCGCCCATTATGCATTTCACTAACGTAGACTTACCTTCTCCGTTTCGCCCGACAAAAGCCACTTTCTCACCTCGTGAAATGGTAAAGGTAACGTGAGAAAAGACAGTGTGCCCTCCATAACTTTTTCCTACATTCTCACAAATAATCGGGTAATCGCCACTTCTTAGGCACGGCGGGAACTTCAAGTGCATTGCACTGTTGTCTATTTCATCCACTTCGATCGGCACAATTTTAGCCAACTGCTTGATGCGTTGTTGCACTTGCACGGCCTTAGTTGCCTGATAACGGAATCTGTCTATGAAAGCTTTGATGTCGGCAATCTCCTTTTGTTGGTTCTCGTAAGCACGCAATTGTTGTTCGCGCCGTTCCTTACGCAACTCCACATATTCGTCGTACGTCACGCGATAGTCAATTACGCGTCCGCAACTAATCTCCAAAGTGCGATTGGTAACATTGTTGATAAACGCACGGTCGTGGCTCACCAGCACCACAGCCTTGGCCGACTGCACCAGAAACTGTTCTAACCAGCGAATCGATTCGATGTCGAGATGATTCGTTGGTTCATCCAAAAGCAATACATCCGGATGACGCAATAGAATCTTAGCCAGCTCGATTCGCATTCTCCATCCGCCACTGAACTCTGCCGTGGGGCGCTCTAAGTCTGTGCGTTCAAAGCCCAATCCCGTAAGTGTGCGTTCGATTTCTGCCTCATAATTCTCGCCACCCATCATCAGAAAGCGCTCTTGTTCTTGTGTGAATCGTTCTACAAGAGCGAGATAATCCTCGCTTTCATAGTCTGTACGTTCGGTCAATTCACGGTTCATCTGCTCGATGTGCTCCTTCATCCGAGTGTTATCGGCAAACGCTTTGCGGGCTTCTTCGCGCACAGTTGTATCGTCTTGCAACACCATTACTTGCGGCAGATAGCCCACCGTAGTGTCGCCTGGCACAGCCACTACGCCCGCCGTAGGTTTCTGCTCGCCGCAAAGAATCTTCAACATCGTTGACTTTCCGGCACCGTTTTTTCCCACAAGTGCAATTCGGTCGCGGTCATTGATGACGAAACCCACATCTTCAAACAGCGGTTTCACACCGAATTCTACCTTCAATCCTTCTACTGAGATCATCTCTCTATACGTTATCCATCAGAAAGTTACAGACCTTGTGCCATCCGCCTGCTCTTCGATTGTCACCTTAACGGCATTTTCGGGCAAAAGTTCTTCAATGAGTTCAGGCCACTCCAAGAAACAGATGGCTCTGCTATAAAAATAATCTTCGTAGCCCATATCATACACTTCTTCAAGCTTCTTGATGCGATAGAAGTCGAAATGATAAATAAGCTCGTCTGTTTTTGCCGATCGATATTCGTTGACAATAGCAAAAGTAGGCGACGTAATGACATCATCCACACCGAGCTCTTCGCATACCGCCTTGATAAACGTGGTCTTTCCGGCACCCATCTTGCCATAGAACGCAAAGACAGTAGCCTTGCCCATCCCGGCGATGAACTCTCGGGCAGCTTCGTGAATGTAGTCTAATGATGTGATTTTAATTTCCATTCTATTTATTGTTTGTACTTGTTCTCTCGTTTACTACGCTTCTCATCCTCCCATTCGTCTTCTCGGCGTGAGCGTAACTAACGGAATAAGCATCTCTTCCATTGAGATTCCGCCGTGCTGAAACGTATCTTTATAATAAGGTACATAGTAATTGTAATTGTTGGGATAAGCAAAGAAAGCTGCACCCGAAGCAAAAACGTAACTCGTGCTGAGGTTAGGCGCAGGTAGCTGCGCCTCAGCCGGCGTCTTGATCACGAACACTTCGCGAGGATTATAATTGAGATTCTTACCCAATTTATAGCGGAGATTGGTGTTGGTATTGCGATCTCCGATAATCTTTACAGGCTTCGAAACCCGTATCGAACCATGATCCGTGGTGACAATAACTTTATAATCCATTTCCGCAAGTCGTTTAAAGAGTTCAGAAAGGGCTGAATGGCGAAACCAACTTTGTGTAATCGAGCGATAAGCCGACTCGTTATTGGCCAATTCGCGCACCATCTTCGATTCGGTACGAGCGTGCGACAGCATATCGATAAAGTTGACAACAAGCACATTCAAATCGTTATTGCGGATGTCATTGAGCCGCTCGACAAATCGTTCTGCACCTGCAGAGTCGTTCACTTTAGTATAAGTGAATGTACTATGACGCCGATAGCGGTCTAATTGGGTCTGTATCAACGGACTTTCATTGATGTTTTTGCCTTCTTCCTCGTCCTCATCCACCCAGAGTTCGGGATACATTTCGGCGATGGCAGCAGGCATCAGACCACTAAAAATAGCATTGCGAGCATATTGTGTGGCTGTGGGAAGGATGCTGATGTACATCTCTTCACTGATGTCGAAGCGCTCACCCAATTCGCGGGAAACCATTCGCCACTGATCGAAACGGAAGTTATCGATAACGATTAAGAACACTTTCTCACCACAATCGAACAATGGGAACACCTTCTTTTTGAAAATATCGGTACTCATTAGAGGTCTGTCCGAAATGCTATCTGCCTGCCGTGGAGTCACCCAAGACAGATAATGTGCCTTGATATATTTGGCAAACTGTGTGTCGGCATCCTCTTTTTGCATTGCCAACAACTCTGTCATCGCACTGTCTGAACCCGCAAGTTCGAGTTCCCAATGTACCAATCGCTTATAAACTTCCATCCAATCAGCCCACGAGCGGCATTCACTCATCTGCACGGAGATTTGCTGAAAGGCTTGCTGATAACCGCTTTGAGCAGCTTCTTTCACGATATCCTTACTGTGAATATTCTTTTTTAATGTCAGCAAAATCTGTTTGGGATTGACCGGTTTGATGAGATAGTCGGCAATTTTAGCACCTATTGCCTGATTCATTATATCCTCTTCTTCGCTCTTGGTGATCATTACTACAGGCGTAGAGGGTTGAATCTCCTTGATACATTGCAGTGTTTCGAGGCCTGTCAGGCCCGGCATCATTTCGTCGAGAAGTATCAAATCGAATGTCTGTTGCCTGCAAAGGTCGATGGCATCAGTACCGTTGCTGGCTGTGACGACTTCATATCCCTTGCTGCGCAGAAACAAGATGTGCCCTCTGAGCAGCTCAATCTCGTCGTCTGTCCACAGTAATAATCCGTTGTTCATATCTCAAAATCTTCAAGTTTCGCAAGCTCAACTTGTCTGTTTTCAAGTTAACCAGTTGACGAGTTAACGAGCATATCACTTGTTTATTCATCTACTTGTCCACTCGTCTACTGCTGAACTTACGAAAGTTTAGTTCTAAAATCCTTCCAATTCGTAATATTCATCTTCCGGATCGAAAGCTTTTTTCTCCTTCTTCTCCGTTTTTTTGACGATGGGTTGTTTCTTATTCGTTTTCTTGTCTACCGTTTTCGGTTTGACAGTCGTGTCTAATACATTATTGAAATAGAGGCCGGTTTCGTTTCTTTTGGGCACAGTCGGGGCCATACTATCAGGCTTTGTAGCTACCTCTTCGGGCTCAATGAGTAACGGGAGCATACTCACTTTAAGTGATGCAAAGTGCTTGGCATAAAACCGGTCATAATCATCGTAACTGTAACCACGCCCAATCAACTCCAAATTCGACCTGCTGATGATAAATTTGCGAGCTTCTTTCATCAGTCGGACAATACCGCGTTGACCATAAAGTCGGCGTGCATATTGTAACGCCTCATCGTAGTTACGAAACCCGCTCACCAGCATCCGGTGCACTCCTTCTACATCTTCGATACCGATGTCGAAGTTACGCACGAGAAAACTCGTAAAGTTGAATCCGGCAAGTTGGAACAAAAGACGATGCTCGTCGACTGAATCCGGTCGGTAAGCAATGACAAACAGAAAATCGGCATTGCGATCGTTACTGAATGTGTGCACTGTAATCGAATCGCTGTCTGCACCCACCCGGCTACGCATAGCCCACACATCGCCGATGTCAAATTGCCCTGTGTGCAGTCGCCTACCTGCATTCACCCCTTTAATGAGCATTCCTGCCATTTCACTCAACGAACTCTCGGGATATCGGGTCACTACTTCGGTCATATTGTTGAGACACGCCTGCGCATCGCCTTCATTGAGTTTGCTCAGTCCGTTGATGAATATAAACTTATCGCGGTTGGCTCCTTTGGGAAACTTCTGTGCCGAGAGATGGACATTTCCCATTGCTTCGGCATAGCGACCGGCCTTGAATGCCGCATACGTAGCTGTGTAGAGCGAGTCTTCCAAATGCACTCCTACGCGGGCATTTTCTCTAAAATAAGGGTCTGACAAGATGCTTGTCCATTGACTTTTGGGATACTCTGCTTTGAGTTTTTGCAGAAATAGTCCGGCTTGGGTCGGTTGATTGCACCGCGAATAGAGCAGGAACAGATGGTAATAAACCTCATCCAAATGCTCGAATGTGCGATATTCGGCAACTATTCGCGTGAGTTCCCGCTCGCTCAAAGTTAAGTTGTCGAGTTTGTCCTTGAAAATCACGCCCGCGTGAAACAGTCCGTCGACCAACAGTCGGTTGCTGGCAGCCAACTGCTCTGACGTGAACGGAATTTGTGCCAAATAGTATTCGCGACGATGCGGATCGTTTTGTACACTGTCTTTGGACGCTTGGGGCGGAGCAAGGAGCGGATCCTCAGATACAAGGGAGTCGCGATCCCATTTCGATCGGCGGTCTTCCGTATTGAGACCGGCCACTACCGTCTTGTTGATTCGTTGCCAATTGTCCACGTTCTCACGCCTTCCCCAAAGTCGTTGAAATGCGGTCTTTCCCTCATTGATTATCAATGGGTTATAGAAATACCACAAATCGCCCTGCGATTGACCGTTAAACGCAGTGCGATTAACGGTCAATCGCAGGGCAATTAACGGTCTTTCGTTAGACGATTGGATCGTTCTTGTAGAATCGAGAGCATCGCGTTGCATTTTTTCCTGTCGTTTCAAGGCTATTATCACGCGATCAATGGCAGCATTGCGAGCTTTCTCATCCATCCTTGCCAACGTTTGAAGACTGTCTTGCAGATAGACTGTCTCAATGTGAGGTACTAATTCGTCGAGCACGGCCGACCGCTCACTGAGTTGCTCATAGTCGCTGCGATCTTTGTCAAGCAGACCGATGGCCTCGCCATAACAGCGTCGGGCATCGCTGAACCGTTGCTTTTTCCAATACAAATTACCTAATTTGAGCAGTAAAACACCCTTTTCCGTGCCATTACGTACGCTCTTTTGATTTCCTTTTTCGTATGCAGCGATGGCGCGGGCAGTATCTCGTCGGGCCAAGAAGATATTGCCTTCGGCATAATAGATTTGGTCGAGAAAATCCTTGTTGTTATCCGATGAGGCCATTCGTTCAAGTCGATGAAGCTGTTTCTTGCCTTGACCTGAGGCCGAAACCTCTGTCATCGCAATGCGAGCATTGAACGCCAGTTCGTAAGGAGGATGCTGACGAATGACTCGTCGGAATGCTCTATTGGCCAGTTCTTTACGTCCTAAGGCTGCTTCCAACTGTCCCATCAAGTACCATTCGCGTGCTCGCTGTTTGCGACGAAGTTCGTGCCGGATAACCTTTTGCAGATAAGGGATGGCCTTCTCATAATTACCAGTACGGATATAATAATCCGCATAGGTGTAATCCCACTCCTTGACAGCTCGCCAATCTAACGAATCGCGCTGCATATTGCGAATTACTTCCTCAGCGTCGTACATCCATCCTTGTTCTATGTAGCATTTGGCAAGCCATGCACGGGCTTTCCCATAGATGGCAGGTTGTGTGGAATAGAGACGACTCATATAAGCAAACGTCGAGGCAGCATCCTCGAATGCGCCTTTATGAAATTGTGACTTACCCATCAGCAACCACGCTTTCCACAGGAAAGGATTATACTCCCGACGACTCAACCACTCGATATCTTTCTGTGTTTTGCGCCGCCCTGGTGTCCAGGTAGGACGTCGTTTAATGCTGTGTTGATGTATGGCTTTCTTTGCTTTGGTAATAGCTATCTCGAAGTTGGCACTCCCTAAATCTATACTTGCCTTATTTCCTACCGTATAAAGTGGTATCAGTTCGGTGAAATTATCGTGATTGCCATTCTCTTTTTCTAATGAGCCGTCGATATAAGCTACCGAACCATTATAGTATGTATTGTAATTCGCCGTAAAAGCGTGCCACAATCTACTCTGCGAAGTGTTTTGCTTCACAGAGCATCCTATTGCCATTACGTTGAGTATCAGCATCAGGAAGGGAGCGATATGTCTTTTGTCAAGCCGTGGCACGAGGTTGTCTATACATTGAAGTGAGTGTCTTGGCGATTTTGAACAGGGCGTAAAGGATGATACTTACAAAGATAATGGAGGCTCCCGAAGGAACGTTTAGCGCATAAGAGATGGCAAGTCCGCTAAGGCAATCGGCCCATCCGATAACGATGCTGAGGCCAATCATTCGCTTGAAACTATATGTAAAGAGGTTGGCTGTCATCTGCGGGATGGTCAAAAGACTGATGGCAAGGACGATACCCACCATTCGCAACGTCGAGACAATGGTCATAGCAATAAGCGCCATCATCATATATTCGATGAAAGTAACGGGCAAATGCTGAGAGCGTGCAAAACAATTATCAAACGAGACACTGAGAATGGAACGATAAAATAAGGTGAAAATGGCAATTACCACAATTGATAGGCCTGCCAAAAGCCATAAATCGGCTTTGCCGATAGTAAGGATACTACCGAAAAGAAACGACGGAAGGTCAGGCATAAAACCTGGCGTAAGAAAGCAACAGATGATTCCCACGCTCATCCCGAATGTCCAAAAGACGGCTATGGCAGAATCTTCGCGCACGTCGCCACGTTGAGAAAGCCACTGCACTCCACACGCACTGAGCACCGCAAAAACCATTGCCGAAATCACAGGATTGATGCCTGAGAAGACGCCGAGTCCTATTCCGCCAAACGAGGCGTGTGTAATACCGCCACTGATGAACACCAATCGTCGCGTAACGATGTAAGTTCCGATGAATCCGCAGACGATACTTGCAAGCAGAGAACCTGCCAAAGCGTTCTGAAAAAAGGCGTATTGAAGTATTTCCATACTATTGCTTGTTTATCCTTCGGTCATTAAGAAAACTTCGTCTTTGAGTTGGTTGGGCAGATCGATACCGCGGAGCGTAAGGCTGCGAGTCCATCCCCGCACCTCGTCGGGACGCATCGTGTAGAGCACTTCGGCAAACAACGCCGCCTCGTTGTCGGTATATCGGTCGGCCGGTCGGCCTCTGAAAACATCCAACTCCTCATCATCATAATATTCAATGGGCTTGGTAGCAGCCTCCATCATACATTCCTGTTCGCACCATTCGTCGCTGCCACTGCACGTAGCACAATCTGCTGAGGACGGGAGAACGATTCTTTCGTCGTCTCCTTTCCGGTGAACGAGCATACTGAATGCAGCCGTGAGTACACCGAGCGCGATGAGTGCAATGATGAGATAACCCATTTACGATATATGATTAATCTTGTTTGTCGATGCAGAACCCTGCTTTTTGCAAATCGTCCCAATAGTGGGGATAAGATTTAGAAACCACTTCAGGATGATTGATACGTATTCCTGGACAAGCAATTGCCACCGGAGCGAAAGCCATTGCCATACGATGATCTTCGTATGTGTCTATCGGCTCGAGTATGGGCTCGCATTGTTCGCCATCCCACAGTAGCTCGCTGCCGTTCTGATCTTTGATGACATAGCCTAATTTGAGCAATTCTCGCTTCAAGGCTTCAATGCGATCTGTCTCTTTGATTTTAAGACTTGCAAGGCCGGTAAAATGAAACGGGATGCCCAATACTGCACAAACCACCGTGAATGTCTGAGTAAGATCAGGGCAATTGGTAAAATCAAAGTCTACGCGGGGAACCGAACGGCGATGCCGAGTGAGTGTAACTGTGGAGGGCTCGGTTTGTGTTGCAGGTGCAAACGCGGTCTTCACACCCAACAGACTGAATAAATACCGAGCCACGGAGTCACCCTGCCGCGATCCGTCTTCAAGACCTTGCAACACGATTCGGGCATCATCATCGGCCGTGAGTGCCATCATTTCATACCAGTAAGATGCTGCACTCCAATCGCTCTCGATGCGATAAGGACGGTGAATATAAGGTTTCGGGCGGACTGTTATCGTGTCAAAACCGGTCCATTCGGCATCGGCTCCGAAAGCTTTCATTATACATATGGTGAGATCGATATACGGGCGGGAGATGATTTTGCCCGTAAGTTGGATGTCAAGCCCGTCTTTCAACACCGGACCAATCATCAACAAAGCCGATATATATTGCGAACTCACATTGCCAGGAATTTCTAAATGACCGCCGTCAAGTGCTTTCCCACAAATGCGCAGCGGCGGAAATCCCTCCTCGCCTGCATAAAAAATCTCTGCACCGAGATAGCGCAGCGCATCCACAAGAGGATGAATCGGACGGTGCCTCATCCGCTCCGTACCCGTGATAACGTGCTCGCCGGGCCTGACAGATAAGTAAGCAGTCATAAAACGCATAGCCGTTCCACCGGATTTAACATCGATTACCTCGGGCATATCACGCAAAGCATTGATGATAACTGCTGTGTCGTCGCAGTCGGAAAGGTTTTCCGGCCGGATATCACTACCCGAAAGGGCGTGGATAATCAATGCTCTATTGCTGATACTCTTAGATGCTGGCAATGCAATTGAGGTTCGCAGCAAATCGGGAGCACTTATTTTGTAAGACATATAGACAAAGTTTTGAAAGGTAGTTGCCTGTTATCTAACATATCGAATAGGCAGATTCAGCGGCTTATCGACTGTTTCTGACCGACCGATCGGCTTGCGATTCAACTTGATACCGGGTATCAGCGGACTGTAAAGAAGCACGTTCCGGATACGCTTCTTTTGTTCTTTGGTGAATCGGAAACTGGAACAGATGGCATAATCCATCAGATTCTCAGCGTTAAAGAAAGTTCCGTTGCATTGTGTTCTACGAATCAATTGCTCGAAAGAAATACTGTTTGGGTCAGGATGTGCCGCCAAGTATTTCGCTATATCAGCCTCATAAGCAACTCGATTATAACTCGGCGTATCGTGGCAATAGTCCGAATCGAAACAAGCATCGGCATAAGTCAGCGTCTGTTTGCTCCGATTCTCTGCAAAAACGTGATGCAATCCAAGATAGTGACCGAGTTCGTGAGCTAGCGTAACGTTGATATCCGTAGGCTGATATTGATAAGAAGAGCGACCGCGGTCTGTCGTATAACGACTCGATTCACTGTTGATATATCGACTATTGACAGACAAACAATAAGCATATTGCAATGCATTCTTGTCGATTTGGGCCACTGTCACCGTATCCAGACCGGCCAATGCGTGGTCACCTTTCACCGTATAAGGCATATGACTGATACCTAAAAGCGAGCCGTTAATATTTTCATTCTTCTTGAAATGATAGACCATTACGTTGATATAACTGTTAGGGTCCCAGATATATCGGGTATATCGCCGTTTGTTATCGGTCATTAAAGCATTCACATCGATAGGATATTCCTCTTTCCACTGTACATATTCCACCCCTGGCGTCCCGAGCCTACGCCCATTCTCATCGTGCGTGGCAAGGGTAAACTTGACATTGACTGCCTCACTCGGCCCGTAAACATTGCCTGCATAAAGATCGTTGACATTATTCAAAATGTCTTTCAGTCGCGTCGCAGACACATACTGCGTAGCGTCATTCGGGTCGATGTAAAGCACGTGAAAAATCACCGGCAATGTATAAACATAGTCGTTTTCAAGCGTTTTTGGGTCAATCTCCTCCTGTGGATTCTTGATAATCTCATCTTCTTCTGTCGGAGCATTTGCTTCTCCACACGCAGTGAACATCAGACAAACCGCAGCCAAAGCCGTAAAAAAACAGTACTTCATAATCCTTCAACTAAACATTGCAAATTTAGTAAATAAAACCCGCACGACAAAACAGATTCGATCGGAATCGCATCAAATAAGAAAAATAAATGAAAAACAATGAGATAAATTTGCATATATCATCGAAACTCTTTACCTTTGCACACCGAACAACAAATAAATCGGGATTTGGCGCAGTTGGTAGCGCACACGTCTGGGGGGCGCGAGGTCGCTGGTTCGAGTCCAGTAATCCCGACTTTGCAGAAAAGGAGTTGCTAATCATTTGATTGCAACTCCTTTTTATTTTCCCTCATTAAGATGTCTTCAAAGTCTTCCCTTCATTGAAGATAAAGGATAGCCTGTAAGACGCCTTCTACCCTACTGCCAACCTTGATCAAGACAATGTATTGTCGATAACATTCATATACCCATACTGATACACTACAACCGCTTATTATTAACACGTCTACACAAGAATATAGTATTTAGCCTTGCTTAACGGCGGACAGTCTTCAACCTACCGAAAGGTGGCAGACAATCAAATCAAGTCACTACGCTTTGTCCTCTTGGGTTCGCCCGAAAATATACTCCAATTTGAAAGCGAAGGTCGCTCAGATGAGTGGTGCGACAGCACGATGCAATGGCTTTACACCACTTTGGTAAGGAAAATGTAGTGGCAGCCATACTACACGTAGATGAGGAGACACCGCATATTCACGCAACGGTAGTACCGATAGTGCGTGAAGAGAGACAAAAGCCAAGGCAGAAGCTGAGAATGGCAAGAGGAAGTACAAAACGAAGAAAGACAAGGTGCGACTTTCTGCCGATGATGTGTTTTCCCAAGAAGTTGGAGGAGTACCAAACGACCTATGCCAAGCAGATGAGTTCGTTCGGATTGGTGCGAGGAGTGTATGGTTCGGAAGCAAAGTACTGCTCTAATATAAACTATTACAAGTATGTGCTCAAATCCACGAAAGAGAAAAAGGTACAAGAAGCAGAATTCACTGCCAAGATAAAGGAGTTAGAGGCAGGAAAACTCCGAATGAAAGGTACGCTTTATTCACTCTTTGGGAACTCCGAACTCGACAAGGCAGAGTAACGCATTGCAGAATTAGGGAAAAAGCAGAGCAACAACGCTATCTCTCGAAAAAGGAAAAAGAGGAAATCCGCAAGAAAGTCATTCTCCCGCAAGACACTATCAAGGGAAAGGACAAGACTATCACTGAACAACAACGATAACTCAAGGTGTATGAGGAAGAGCGGAGTTTGATCAAGCGTTTCTTCCACAGCTTCTATCTCTTGCTTGATGCTCTGTAAGATGGGTTTTGACGACGACATTGTGGTCAAAATGTACAAAAAGCAAAATATAGTCCGTGGCGTGGTACGGGCACGGCATATTCGGGAATATACAAACGCAATTTTAGTGAGGAGAATGCCGAGCTACGCATTACCACCAACGAGAAACACCAACCTATCCTTACCATCAATGGACTTCCCATTACCAATTGGTGCGAACAGAAATGGGAACGACTTATTAACCGCAATCATTCGCAACGACTGTAAATAAAAAACCGAAAAGTCCTCTTTCCCTTTCATCGTTGTATTTATGTCCCAACAAAACTTTTCTGAAAAGAAAATCACGAAAGAACGCTCATTTTTCCACACAAATATATATCTTTGCAAGTGATAAAAGTGAGCGTCCTTTGGCCATACAAAACAATGTACTTTCAAAGTACTCCGCTCATTTCGAAATCGTTACCTATACGATCTACATTACATCACAGTCTCTTGTGTTTTAGGTACTTAGCCCGAAATTATATTATTTTACCGGACAGCAATAATTTCAATTAAATTTGAATCAGTTACAGAAGTGGGTATTTTTGCAACTATTTGATTTCCATCTATAAAGTCACAGAAAGATCTCACTCCTACAACTTCTTAAGCGACTTTCTTGTATCGAACTCACATTAATTTACCTTTTCTGCTTAAAAGCCATCAATATCTTTTTAGGAATTTCGTGTAAAAGTGTCGCACGGATCTCACGAGGTGACAATCGCCAAAAAAGACGATAATGGACGAGTTTCAAATGGAGCGTTTCGATATAATAACCGAGTCCTGAACGCACGACGGTTTTACGCCCATACTTGCCGAAATTACCGCCTGTGAAAACGATGTTGAGGATTATACGTTCGTATTTCTTGTCTTCTGCCGTAATCAGAAGTGGGAACTCATCAATGGGCAGTCCCAACCGATGGACCAATACCCAACCAACAGCAGCGAAAGCGCGGGTAAATCCCAATGCATCAAGTTGCCGGCCAAGCACTGCACGATCTACTACGGCGTGGTAATGATGGATGAGACAAGCCATATCACAGAACTGGCGCAGTCCAACCCCCAATTCTACAAGATGATGATAAAGATGTAAGAAAGTGTAGATGATGTTGAGAGTCGGACTCAACGTGGGGACAGACAACTTCCCGACAGCAACCACAGTTCCGGGATCTTCGGCCAAAAGCCAATCCCAAGTACGTTGGATCGCAGTACAGTTGAAATTGATCATATTGAAATGCAACTCAAACAGTACCCCATTGTATTCAAAATCAATATGCTGCAAGGACTCACCGGTATTCAGTTTCAGATTCCACGTCTCCTGCAAAGCTGTCACCGCCTGTGTGAAATGCTTCTCATCACAATAGAAATCAATATCCCCCGGCACGCGTTCGGCTGCATTTGGATAAAGTGTCGCCAACGTCTGCCCTTTGAAAACAATTAACGGAAGTCGGTACTCGGCAAACAAATCGAGAAGTGCTGACAATTGGGCCTGTAACCGAAGATTTGACAATTCAATACGTTTGACATACGAAAACGTAGTGATGGCATCAGACATCGACAACTGAACATTATTGCGAATGAGTGCACCGCAAACCAGTCCACTCACAGTTTGCGCTTCAGCCACCTGCATCAACGCCTGAAAGGGAGGGGTAGTAACCGTTTCTTGCGGTAAATCCTCTCCCCAAAGAGCATTACGCAGAAGGGCAAAAAGATGGTCAGTAAGCGTCATTGTCAGTATATCCAAAGACAATCAGTCCAGAACGGAATACACAGAATTGTTACTGATAAATTCAGGTACGAGTTCTTTCATTTTCTTCACAATTGCCATATCATCAAATCCGCCGGCCACAGTGATCAGTTCGGTAATATGTTTGTCAACTTCACGATAATCGTATTCACGCACTTTAGCGATACGAATCTTCGGATTAAACGATGGTAATGAATCCTCTTTATCATTGAGAACCTCTTCATAAAGTTTCTCACCGGCGCGCAGCCCCGTATATTCAATTTTGACATTAGTAGCTCCCGAAAGGCGAATCATTCGCTCAGCCATATCGGCAATACGCACAGGTTTGCCCATATCAAAGACGAAAATCTCTCCACCATTACCCTTGGTACCCGCTTCAAGCACCAATTTACAGGCCTCCGGGATAAGCATAAAGAATCGAATAATGTTCGGGGCTGTGACGGTAACGGGCCCACCTTCGCGGATTTGTTTTTTAAACAGGGGGATAACTGATCCGTTAGAACCCAAGACATTTCCGAAACGCGTGGTAACAAACTGCGTATTTCCTTGTACCTTACCTTCTTTTTCTGCCCTGTCGAGACTCTGCACATAGATCTCACAGATACGCTTGGAGCATCCCATCACATTCGTCGGATTGACAGCCTTATCGGTAGAAACCATCACAAACTTCTTGACACCATATTTCACACTGAGATCAGCAATAATCTTGGTGCCGTTAACGTTGTTAAGAACACTCTCACTGGAATTATCCTCCATCATCGGGACGTGCTTGTAAGCAGCAGCGTGAAAAACATAGTCCGGACGAAAGTCAACAAAAATATTCTCCATCCGTTCGCGATTCGTGATTGATGTAACGATCGTCGAAGTCCTGATATCCGCATAATCGTGTTCCATCATCAACCGGATATCGTGCTGTGGCGTCTCAGCCTGATCGATAAGCATCAATTCCGCAGGGTGAAGCAGACTGATCTGCCTGACCATCTCAGAACCGATACTACCCGCCGATCCGGTAATCAGTACACGAGTACCCTGAATCGATCGACCGACACTCTCCATATCTACTTGAATTTCATCACGTGGCAAAAGATCCTCAATACTGATTTCCTTCAAGGTCGATTTTGCCATATTCTCAGAATCACTGCTCCATTCGCGTGCACCTTCGGTCATATAAATGTGCACACCGGCATTGATGAGGATATCTTGCAGTTTCTCATTACTTCGGAACTCGTCATTGCGCAACGGAGAGATAAGCACAGCTTTGATTTTTTGCTTCACAATGACATCGGTCAGTCCCTCGTCGGCAGGATAAACACGTTGTCCCAGGAGGTACAGATCAGTCATTGTAGGATCGTGAGCAATGAACCCCTTGAGCTGAAAACGCTGCGGCTTTTCGTTATTGATACTCTTTGCCAGCCCTATCCCGCCATCTTTGATACCATAGATAAGTGTCCGCACAGCACTTTCATTATCAAATGTCGTGTCATAAACCATCTTTACAATGACACGGAATGCCCACATCCAAACCGTGGCAACAATATATATACTGATGATGTGACGGAGATGCAGCGGAACGAGCCAGCCATTCCAGCCATTCCCCCAGATAATGGGATAATGCAAGATAGCCACACAGATGAAACTCACCCCCATAGCATACCCCACACGTTGCAGGTCTACAAACGAGGAATAACGAATTACGCCATAATAAGTATGAAAAATTCTAAACCCTAAGAGGTTGAATATCGTGTACAAAAGAAGGGTTCTGGTGATGGGAACGATATTGTCTAAGGTGATTGCCCCACGGAAGAAGAGCCAACATACGAATATGCCCGATATGTAACAGATCAGACTATCGATAAACAAAATACACCAGTAAGGCAAGGATTCTCTCTTGAAATACCAATTAACAAGTCTATTTATACAACTCATAACACTCTTCTTTATTAAAACAAAGCAAAGTTAAAGATTTTTTAGGACAATATCAAATATCAGCTTAAAAATTATTCTTTCTGTCGCTAATTTACCTGATGAAGATGGAAATATTTCTTCATAAACAAGATATACATAACAACAAGTGTCGCTACAATCAGCAGGAAAGCAGAATATCCCGGACTAAGAAGGAAACAGATACAGGCTATTCCTTGCATAGACATATAGATTACCGAAACTACAATATGCGGAATGTGCAGTTCGTTGGCCATAATTTGATAAGTATGTTTTCTGTGCGGGAGGGATATGTTCTCGTGCAACAGCAAACGATGGATAATTGTAAGACTGCCGTCTACGCCGTACACGGCAAGAAAAGCGAACCACGAGAGATCATGTGTGTGCAGAACCAAACATCCGATATAGAAAAGTAAGATGAATGCAATGCCCACGGCACCGATGTCACCGGCGAAACACCGAGCTTTAGTTCTGAAATTAAAGAAGCAAAACACAGCAACTGCGATGGCTGTAATCAGGATAAAACGGACGTCTACGAACTGCGTAACCCGCATATCTACATAGCCTAAGGCTGCTAAAACGACCAATGCATAGCCTCCGGTGATGCCATTGATGCCATCCATAAAGTTGAAAATATTCATTGCCCCGGTACATACCACGAGTGCAACGGCAATCATCCACCAACGGTCAGCCGTAAACAGGTCTAACTGATAGAACATCAGAAGCATGGCCGTGAAATGTATCAGCAATCGGATCCGCGGACTCAACGAGCAAATATCATCCCAAAAGCTGACGACCGACACCAGCGTAAGTCCTGCAATGAACCACGGATACTGCCAACCCGAATAAACAAAGCTGGCAAGAGCTCCGAAGAAGAACACGATGCCGCCACCTCTCAGGGTTATATTTTTAGACGATCCGCGCTCCGAAGGTCTATCAACGATATTATACCGACGGGCTACCTTGAAATAAAGTAATTCAAGCGCCAGAAGGAGCAGTGCAATAACGATATAGGACATAGCAGATTTATTTGTTAAACGACTCGATGGTTCCTCTCAAGCCGACTTTCACTGCGGTTGGCATAACCTCTATACCGAGTGCACTTTTAATCCTTGTATTCGAAACAACGTAATTCTCCGTCAGTTTCTCTATTCGCTCAGTGTTGAGAGGCAGATGGAGCAAGTCGCCTATCCTCGCAGCGCTCTTCATCAACAAAGGGGGTATATTGAGAATACAAGCCTGTTTTCCCAATACTTCACAGATAATCGAAATCAATTCGTTGGTAGAAACGGGCTCATCATCGGCCAAGTTATAGACGCCGCTCGGTATCTGTTCTTCTAACAAACGGCACACCACGTAGCACACATTGCCGATAGAAGCAAAGGAACGATGGTTCTCAAAAGCTCCCAAAGGCCACGGAATGCCTTTACGAACAACTTTGTAAAGCAGGTTAAGATTGCCCTTGTTGCCCGGTCCGTGCATCATACAGGGGCGTAAGATGTACACATCTTTACCTTCACAAGGATGGCCAAGAATATACGTTTCGGCCTCTATCTTGCTCTCGCCGTAGGCTCCCACGGGCTTAGGCACCGCATCTTCCGTGAGCACAGTACCGTTTACAAAGTCGGCAACAGCCTTCACAGAACTGAAAAAGATAAACTTTCGGGATGCAGAATGCAGAAAGTAATCATACACTTTGATGGTCAGATCACGGTTTACGACAAAATAGACTTCAGCTCCGGTCTGCTTCTTCGTATCGTGGGCCTTGCCTGCAAGGTGGATAATGGCATCTACTTCGGGCACTGCACCACAATCTAAATCCTCCCAAGTGTACATTCTCTCTATGCCGGCCACTGTTTCTACGGTTCTTCCAAGGCCATATACGGTGTGGTGGGCAGACAAGGCAGGTACTAAATTTTTCCCTACAAAGCCGCGGACACCGGTTATCAATATCTTCATTTTTATAGTTGTATATATCTAAGAAGTTCAGGGAATTTAAAGAGTTACCCCCTGCTAATTTCAAAAACCGCTTATTTATCTTCGAATAACCTCTCGATTTCTCGCCATACTTTCAGGTTATCGAAATTGTCTACCACCCAGGCGCGCGCCTGGGCTCCCGATATTTCAGTCTTTCCGTCGCGTATTTTAAAAACGCAGGCTGCCAACTCGCGAGCATTATGTTGTACAAATAAACCCGTCACCCCTTCTTGTATCGAGTCGCAACAGCCCGTTACTCTGGTTGTAACCACAGGAACTTCCATTGATTGAGCCTCGAGTACACCCGTTGGGAAGCCCTCTCTATAGCTCGCAAGCACATAGACGTTCATCATAGAATAAAAGTATTCCATATCTACATTCTGGAAATCAGTCCACACAATCTGCGGATCATTCCTGATATCCTGCTGCACATCTTCGGGTAGGGCATCCCTTATCTCGAACATACCCACCAACAGAAGCTTGAAACGAGGATCATACTCTTTCAGTATTCTGAAAGCCTCAACCAGTTCGATAATACCTTTATCTCTCACAAGTCGGCCTGTATAGCCTATAACCCAATCGCTTTCGGCTATTCCCCACTGTCTTTTCATCTCCGACAGTTTACGGGCGTTTATATTTGCAGGATTGAATTTGCCCTGCGTATCGATACCCGAGCAGGTGCCTTTGCCCAAAATAAGCTGCTTGCGTACAGGTGCCAAGCGGTCTTCTATACTATGCTGCAAAACTGAGGGACTAACACAAACAATCTTTGTTGCCAAGCGCGAGGCTATTCGATCTACCGTTATCAAGATAAATCGCTTGAGCCCTTTCGCCGTCTGGTATACCAGCCCGTGGCGAAAATAGATGCGTTGCGGCACACGCATCAGCCATCCGGCAAGCATAGCAAGCAATCCTCCCTTGGGGGTATGCCCTACTACGATGCCGATGTCCTTTTCCTTGATGTATCGACAGATATGTATAATAGACTTAATGTCCTGTAACGGAGCGATCGACCGCAGTACCGATATCTCCCGATAATCGAAATTCTGCTCCTTGGCATAGTCTTTCAGATAACAACTCGGGGAACATACCACATGCAGATTGTATCCCTTTTGGCGGAAATACCTGAACTGGCCGCCTATAAAATAAGGTATTACGAAATAAATGTTTACTACATGTAAGATATTTTTCTTATTATAATCCATAAATCCAAATTCTCCTACACACCTACATTTAACAAAAAGTGCATTGTAATTCAGCACTTTACGCAATGCTATATATATACATCCATACTACATTTAACCGTTAATCACCTGCCAAAAAGCGGTTAAATGGCCACCGATTCACCGTTAATCACCTTATATTTCATACCCGTGGCTGTACGCTTTACTTGAAATCCTTTCATCCGGAGGATTCGACCGATTCTGATCAGGTCTTGGCGATTACCTCGCAGTTGCTTATCATACGGTTTGAGAAGCTCAACGACTTCCGGCAATGACACTTCTTTGAAATCATCCATCCCATTGGGTTTACGGAACAGACTGTCAATCAGCAACTCTAAATCATCAATGTCAACGAAACGCTGATTCATTTCCATTATCCCACGTGTCTCCTCTTCATTAAAATAGAAGCGGGCCCCCGCAGCAATCTCTTCTACCAACTGTGCATACAATTGGCCATAATCAATGGGAGAAAGAAAATCAATATTCCCATTGATCTCTACACACAGAAACCTCCGGCTCCCCGTCAGATCTTTTAATGGCTTTCGGCTATTGGTCGTAGCAATAAAACTGGCATAGCGACGGCGATTTGAGATACTCGTCTGATAGGGCATTCGCATTTTGACAGCCGGAGTAGAGATAAGATATTTCAACAGCGGCTGCTTACCCCGACTCACCGAGTCGAACTCATCAATGTTGATCAACGCAAAATTGGTAAGTCCCATCAGCATCGAAGTTTCATTGCGAAAATCAATGCGATCGTTATAATAAGGTTGAAGTTCGTCGGGCAGCAAAGCTGCGCAAAAAGAACTCTTGCCGCATCCTTGTGAACCGATCAGCAAAGGTACGAGAACATTGGCCTGACTCGACATCCGCCCCATCCAATGGGCTACCATCGATAACATCCAAATATGAAAACAATGCGCAAAATTTCCATTGTCAGTAGGTATTCTTTTCGCTAACTCTTCCACCCGCTCGCCCCCATCCCATTTAGGAAGATGAGAGAGATAGTCATCAATCGGATCATAAATAGGGATATATCTTGATGAGCTTTTTATGATAAACCGCAGTGAAGATATTTTCCACGAGCAAATCATCACGTCCATAGTCCGGATTATACTTGATCAGCTTCATACACATTGCCATCGGCAATCCCGACTCACAGCAATATTTGGCCAAGACATTCAACACTTTCTCTTCTGCATCGTCACCTTTTTCAAGACGCGTATCATTCAATGCATCCAACAAACAATAATGGAATAATAATCGCTGAGTTTCAGCTTCTCCCCTATCCTTAAATAATGGAAGTTCCTTACTGCTTACTTTCATTTCAGTATGGTGCAAGTGCGGGGTGCGGTCTGCTACGGTTACGATGATCGGAACGGCATTATCCGTTAGTATAGCCCCCTCATCAACAGAGACATAGCAGGAAGAGTCTAATTGCGGCTTAATATTATCCACCGTCATCTGCAACTGGGTGCTGTAAATATAATGCAACTTGTCGTAAGCTTCAACCAAAAATGTTTCACGCTCTTCCCGGGTCACCGGCAACGAACCGTCAGGACGCTGTGCCTGACAGATGATCTTAACGGAATGTTCCGTCGCACCAATAAAAGTCAACAGCGAATAAGGAATCTGCGCCGCTTTTGTACGAATACTCTGCACATCATCCACATCAGCCAAACTATTGATTTCCAATAAAATCAATCCATTGAATGCATCAATAGAAGCCTGATTTCTCTTTTTACGCTATTCACAGGCAAAACAGATACGGGGTACTTTATCCAGCCGTTCCATATCTGTCAGCTTCCAACCATTATGAAGCAGCGTGAGAGGATAGTCTTCCCTCACCTGCTCAACCATATTAAGATAAGCTCCCGAACGAATGTCTTGGTATAGACTTTTCAGATCTATACGGATATAAGTCGGGATTCTCTGGCCTTTCCGAATAAGTGTTACTTTCGTCATTGTGTATATAGATGTATTAAGTGTTATTTTTCATTCACCCCCTTAATTACTTATAAATCAACGCCTTATTGATGAATGCATAATATGTATATAAAATCAGCCTTTAATTTTCCAAGAGTTGTAGATAAACCTGTTCATAGCCATCTACCATCTGCCCGATATCAAACTCCTTCGCTCGCAGATAACACCGCTCCGCCACTTCTTGATAAAAATCGACATCGTCGTGCAATCTACGAATCATCCCGGCTAAAGCTTCCTCATCTTCGTTCGGAAACAAAAGTCCATATCCTTTCGTTACTTCACGTAGCCCATTCACATCACTGGCAATGAAAGGTTTGCCTGCCGACATTCCTTCTACATTAGAAAGTGACAATCCCTCCCAATGGGAGGACATCACAATAATGTCCGCAGCTTTTAAGACATTAGGGATGTCTGTTCTCAATCCAAGGAATCTTACCCGACTTTCCACGTGGAGTTCCCGGGCCAGCTCTTTGACAAGATCCATTCTCACACCAATACCTGCAAACCAGACTTCATATTGCTCACCTAAAAGACGCAAGGCCCTGATAAGCGTGTCTTGATCCTTAGCTTCACGAAACCCGGCCACCATCAAGATTGCAGTCCGATGTTCCTTAACTTGCACCAACGCCTGATCAGCTTGTGCATTACGGACAGCTTCCACATCTACTCCGTTGTTGATGGTTAAGATACGATTATATTTCTCCGATTTGTCATCAAGCCAATCTCCCCCCATATATTCCCGCAACTTCTGTTCTGCAATCTTGCTGATACAGATCACACGATCATATCGGCCGTACATCCAACTTTCAACGGGGGCATACCACTTCCAACCGCGTTTGCGGTTGGAAGTGGTATGCTCGGTGGAGCATAGCTCCACCGAGCATAACACACTCGCAATTGCTACAAATAATTGAGGTGAAGAGTTATGCGTATGCACGATGTCATACTGTCTCATAATCTTAACCAGCTTTAATATGTACAGTGGGTTATAGTATCCGTGACCGAGTTTATATATTTTAACGTCGGGAATTTCGGCGCACAGTTTCCGCATCAGCGGCGTATCTTCTCCGTTAAAGACCGCCAAATCTACGGTGTGTCCATCAGCTTTCAAGCGTGGTATCATATCCACCACAAGCTTTTCGGCTCCTCCCATCAAGAGAGATGTTATAACGTACAGTATCTTCATAATGTCAAATCGTTCTTCCTAAGATGTCGTTTTTACATAACATCCTACCGTATGTTACTTTTTGCATTGACTTAAATCTCTCTTATACATTAGCCATCCAAAGAATTTAATCCATCTCCACGACTTACCTATCTTGGGTTTATCTCCCGCTTTCGAACAGAACCAGAAACGCCAATAATTGACAGCCGCCTTCAATTTATCCTTAAAAGGAATATCCAAAACATTCATTTCTGCATAGCACATCATAGATGCAATAGGACTTTTCATCCTTATTTCTGTCATCTTAGAGGTGAGACCGCCTTGCAAATAATCCCGATAATATATTACTTGCTTAAAAACACGCAATCTGTATTCCTTAGATATTCTGTTCCATATCAACACTTCCGGACAAAATTTCTCACCCTGAATCACTGGAAAAGGAAACTTTCTTATGACTTCTGTTCTGAAAACCTCTGCCATATCACCGACAACATTGTATTTATATCGCAGATCGACAGAACTGGCGTCAAGAATTTCATCCTCGTTTCCACGACCTATAACCGTGCCATCGTGATGAGACATATATCCACAAACTCCTCCGAACGAGACGTCATTCGCAATTTGAGAATAAAAACAATCGATTATTTCCAAAGAATTCCGGGGTAGACTATCGTCACTATCGACAATGAAAAACAACTCTCCTTGCGCCTCATCCGCCCCTAAATTTATGGCTGCATGCTTTCCTCTATTTTCCTGTCTGATATACCGGACCGGGATCTTATGCTCTTCAACGAAAGCTCCGACAACTTTCTCTGTATCGTCTTCCGAACCATCATCGACAATAAGCCATTCGAAATCGGAAAATATCTGCCGACAAAGGCTTTGATATAATGCTGGTAATAGACTTGCTCTGTTATAAGTTGGGGTAAATACGGTTATCTGCATTTTACCGATAAAATTTATCTAAATCGTATTGTTCATCATATTCGTCCATTTCATATATGGGATCACCTGCTCTATGCCCATTAGTAAAGAACGTTTTATAGGGATAAAGCATACTGTCCCATTGCAGCAGAATACGAAGAAAAAGCAAAGCGGAAACTATAATCATAGAGAAACGATAAATCTGGCTGTTCCGCTTGACTACAGCGAGATAAGTCAATGTGGAAATAATACCAATCATATAGTACCATCCCAAGCGTCCCCCATTCTCAGATTTTATGAAAACAAGCAATATTGCACAAAACATCAGGGCAACATTGAGTAATACGATTCTTTTAGGCTCTTTCGGTATTTTGTGATAATTGATTAGAATGAAGAACAAGAAGAACACAGCTTCTACAAAATAAGCTACACGAAATCCCATATCTTCTGTATATCGGGAAGCCCTCATCTCCATATCCGAAGCGGAGCCATATATTTCGAACAATGAGCTCGGTAAACCTGAAATACCTAAAACAAGACAAACAGCTAACACGAGCAGCACGGTTCCTTTGCTAAATTTTCTTATCGGTAGCCAATATACTGGCACCAATATCAGAGCGGAATTATGCATCAGGAATGCGATAAACATAATCAACAGAAATCTCCATAACTTACGTTCATACACATATTTAATAGAAATCCATGCTATACCGACTCCCAATATTTGTCTTAAATAGGTAAAAGAGAAAAAGAATAACAAGCCCAAAAACAACAATACGGCAAAAGGATAATTGTCCGTATAATCTATAAGAGATTTATAAAATAGAGCATATATAACCAGCGTGACGATAAAGATAAATATGTATCGATTGGCTGTAAAGGTAGCAATCAGATAGTTCAGACCAACATACCCCAACTCTTTCGGATATGTTTGAATGATCATACTGTCCCAGAAACTATCCTCGTTTCGGATGCCATCTGCCAGATCATCGAAAAGCATACCGTAACTATACCTATCGAAGCCACCGAGCATATCTGCAATTCCTACAAATACGGCCAAGCCTCCCAGCAATAACGCAAGTTGTTTGTTACTGATGCCACTCTTTTCAAAGGTAAACAAATATGCCAATAAGACAAAAACGAATATGAGGATATAAAGATACATTGCGCCTATTTAAATAAATTAAAGAGTTGTTCGGAAATTAATTTACGACTATGATATCGGCATACAGCTTCTCTTCCTTGTTCGGCTATCTGTTCATATTTTTTCCTTTCCATTGGAATTTTCCGTAAAATGTCTATGGCTTCAGCCGTAGAATGGTATTCAATGCACGACTCTCCAGATTTTACGGCAATATTTTCTAAAGCATAGGGGGTACCTATCACAAGCAATCCGTTGGCAATGGCATCGAGCACTTTTCCCTTTGTACCCGTGCCGATAGATATCGGTGTAAGCTGAATATCGTGTTTTTTGATCTCCTTAATATAATCTGGTGCAAACCGAATATGCTTAACCTTCCATCCGCTCGTCTCTAAAATTTCTACGGATTGTTCCCAACCCTTTCCTAAAAACAGCAACTCATAGCAATCACGAATATCTCCCCCATCGGACAATACATCACTGAAAAGACACAGTTCTTTTACCAATTCTTCTGTATCTCGTTGCATATATAGATTACATTGTCCTGCTATGAGCAAACGTATGGAAGTATGAAACTCTCTGTTTTCAGCACTATCAACGACCTCATAATGGGGATGCCTGATAAAATAGGCCTGTAATTCGGAATTATGATCCACAAGGAAATCACGGTCTGCCTGCCCGACCAAATGGTATTTCACGTCTTTGCCATTCAAATAATGTTCTTCAAGTCTATAAAATTTACGGTAGTTAATTTTAGCTTTCAGTCTATCTGCACAACCATACAGTAACCCGGATTTCAACAATCTGTGATAATATAAAGAAGTACAATCTACTGTTGTATGTACACGTTTCAAACCGGAGAATTGGTTTATAACACGAGACATTTCTTCTCCATATACCCATATTCCATCCGGATGCAACCTCTCAATCTCTTTTATATAGAACGGAGATAATTTCAAATAATAGTGTAAAGGATACTTTAAGAATAAACGAAAGAAAAGTAAATGGAACTTAAAAAGGAATACAAACCACCTTGACAAAGGCATAATATGAATCTTTATCCCCAATTCTTTTTCTGCTTCACGAATCTTCTCGTCAGGTAATCTATTAATATTAAATGAATAGACTTCAACTTCGATTTTTTCCTTCTGCGTATCGCAAGACTCTGAATCGATAGCAATATTCGTACTTTCCGTCCCTGCATTACGGCGATAAAGCAGATGATAAGGGAGAGCAGATGTTCCGTTAAAATTCTCCCGATAAGGTGTCATATTTGATATTAATATGATTTTCATCTATTTATAACTTCCTCCAAATAACAGTAAATTCATATACCTATTATTTTTCAAAAATAAAACAGTATAGTATGATAAAAAAGAAAAGGCAATACCAATTATTGGTGTAAAAACAAAATCAATCAGAGTATATGATGCAAAATGATTAATCTTTGGACATAGTGTATAAAACAGACGCTCTAAAAGTAACGTCTGAACAACATAAATTCCCAAAGTATAACGCCCGACAGTCCCCAACCATGTAAGAATTTTATAAAAAGTACTATTTACCGGTGTTTTTCTACATATATAATAGATAATACCAATCATAGAGATTGAACCTGCAATACCTACAAAAAATTGACGAACCAAATCTAAAGGATGAGTAAATATGACTTCTGATGTAATTTGTTGCACAGGCTGAGCCATACCAATATATATTACGAGTATAAATAGTAATAGCGACATTGACGTTAATAGTAATTTGCAATTACCCCCCCCCCGCACATTTACTCTTATTAACAAAATAACCCATCCAAAACATTATAAGTAGAAAATTCACTTGTAATGTCCCTCCGTATGGAAGAATTAGAAAAAGGATTATCGAACTAAGACAGGCAAACCAGTCTGGCAAATAAAATCTTTTGAAAACGTAAACGATCAGATAACAAATAAATAGGGTCTTTAAAAACCATAGCCCTCCATATAATTCAGCGACAACGGTAGACAAGAAAATACTTTCACTTGCAAGAATAAACATCAAGCAAAGTGATAGCATTATTCCGGAGAAAGCCGGAATTAACAATTGTGTTGTCTTTTGCTTCAAGAAGTATTTAAAGTTTCTTTGAAAAGAAGATACAGAAAAATATCCACAGATAAGCATAAACAACGGCATGTGAAAAGAATAGATGATTGGCCTCAAATGACTTTCATAACCTATTGTCAAAGGATAACTATGCCCTATACAAACAAGTGTAATCGCAACAAACTTAACAACATCAAGATATAAGACCCTCTGTTTTATCACTGTCTCCATTTATTATGAGTCTTTCAAATTCTACACCTCCTATTTTTGCAGCATACTTAGGGAATGCACTTTTCCACATTCCGGGCCCAACAATATTATAAACTTTCTTGGCTCCCGCTATCAGATAGTAGTCTATAAACATTTTTATATTTTCAGTATCATTCGTTTCGTCGGTTGTACCAATATGGCGTATCTCTCCTGGCACAATATATACATCAGGGAGCTGTTCTCTGACATATTCCGTAAAACGATTGCTATCCGTAGCCAACATTATTCGATAAAACGGATATTTTGCCTTTATACATTTCATCTTTTCCACAGACAGATCCATCAACTCACGTTGCCGCACTGTGCATAAAGTGGGATTTATATCAAATTCTGTACGATCACCCAAAAGATTTAAGAAGCGAAAATGAAGCGTAACATAATCTTTTCCGACATCTTTCTTATAAAAATCTATATATTTTTGCAAATAAGCGGTAGGACGGAAGAGTTCATGATACAGTTTCCCCCAATCATAATCAACATCATACTTAGAATTTATATAATCAAGAGAGTCATAACCATAATAAAAATGTACTTCACAGTTCCGAACTTTAATAAGCCGGCAAGGATGCAGACATTCCCCATATAAGAAAAGGGGACGAGACGAAGGATAATGATAATTTAGTTCTGTTTGATTAATAGTCCAATCATATAGATTGGGTTCTAAATACCTTTCTAAACTAAAAGGCGAAGAGAAATTCAATTTAAACTCCTTTCCTTGGACCTTAGAAACTGCATATACAGAGATTGCTCCTTTCAAACGATCGAACATACCCCCATGAGGAAATTTTCCATCAGCCATAAAAATCAAACGCTCTCCAGCTACCTTACGTTGGGAAAAGCTAAACGTTCTGTAATATTTTAGAATCAGTCTCGGTTCTCGAATAAATAAATCCAAGAAATAAGCTATCCAATATTTAATCCTCATAGAATTTTTAAATCGTAATCTTTGAGTTCCACCCGTCTGAAAGCTCCTAAGAATATCTCTTTTGCTCCATTCCGACCATTCAGCAAACATAACAAAGCACGCAATGAATAATTTGCAGCATAATATATTCTTGCAAGTAGATAAGTCAGTGTATTCATATGTAGCTTTAAAACTGTAAAACTGCTATCCAGCATTTTCACCTGCTTCAAAACAGAGAAAGTCATACTTTGTTTCCCAAAATGAATAATTTTAGGCATTGGTAAAATAATCCGGGCTATTCCTTTCTTTTTCATTCTATACTGTAATTCACTCTCTTCACCATATAAAAAGATATTAGGATTAAAACCACCAATCAATTCAATTGTACGCCGTGGAACAAAAAGATCCGCTCCCGTTATCGCCTCAACATACTTAATTGAGTAGTCTTCTTTTTTTAACGTTCTGAAAAATCTTTTCTTGATAAACTCAGATACTGTAAATGCCGGAAAATCAAAATATGAAAGATTGTCTGCATTATTTTTATCTACAAGATAACAACCGTATACAGAACCATCATCGTTTTTCTCCGCATAATCGAAGAATTCCTTTATTGCATTGTTGACCAGTAAGGTATCAGAATTAAGCAAAAAAAAATACTTCCCTTTAGCCGCTTTCATCCCTATATTATTAGCAATACCGAAACCATAATTTGTATTATTATAAATGTATGTTGATAAACGTTCATCACTCTCAAAAAACTCTTTTGAGCCATCCTCAGACATATTATCCACCAAAATTATTTCATAGTCGACTCCTTGAGTCTTTTCTATAATACTATCAATACAGTCTGAAGTTAAAGTTTTAGTATTATAATTTACTATAATTACGGAAACGTCCATTTCAAGAAGTTTAAAATTTACCTAGTACCCATTTAAGATACTTAGTATTCAGAATAACATTAACTATCGTACAGAAAACAAGGGTGGCAATTACTATTAGGATACCTGAAACGCACCTCATCACACCAGAAACAATTACGTTTGACAAATGGGGTAAAAGCTTCAGTAGAAAATACATGTGGAAAAGATAAATAGTTAAAGACTCCCTGCCAATGTATTCCATTACTTTGTTTTGAGGAATCCATCTAGATACCGTAAAACAAAGGAATGTACCAGATATCGTTAAGATCAAGAATGCAGGAAGCTCTTTTATACCAACAGTTACGTGAAGTGTTACAAAGGGTTCATCACCTTTACATATCAAGTAAAACAATAAAAGCCCAATTGGATATAAAGAACTTAGCATAATAAGATTCTTAAATCTAAACAACATTACTTGATACCTATATATCAGCTGACCTATCCAGAGAAATGGGATGAGCACCAAAGTGTTTTGAAAACACCAAAAATTAAGAACTCCCATATCATGAAGAATAATTCCTGTAACCATTATTCCCAAAGACATCACCCCTAATAACAACATTGATTTACCGAAACGTTTCATTGCATAGTATACCAACTTAGCAAAGAAAAGCGATGTAAGAAACCAAAAACCTCCTGAAATAAAAAAGTCCTTAACTGCTTCGATATAAACTACAATGTTCATATTTCTACTTAAAAGAAAAGAACTCACTGGCGTGCCAACCACAAGTAGAAAATTAGGAATCATCAGAAGTTTAAAGTTCTTATAAGCAAAACTCCAGAAAGAAGAAGCATTAAATAAACTACAAAACCCTGTTATCACAAAAAATGCAGGCATAAAATAAGCCCGAAATAAAGGTCTCATACCATACATCCATTCCAATCCGTGAACTCCATTTTGTTCGGCAAAAACAGGGATATGATACACTATTACACAGATTATTAATAAGCATTTTGCAATATCTACCCAATGTACTCTTTCCTGTTTCATGGTTTTCTATGCATTCTAAATGATTTTATATAATTTGCGTGAATATGCGTATACCAACAAGGCCTCAATGAAAGAAGACAACATACTAATATATGCTGCATACAACACGGAATATCTTGTTAACAATAAGGATAAAGGCAGATGCACTAACGAAACTCCTACTGTCATATACATCAACTCTTTTGTCTTTTTGAAATAAAACAAAAAATTACAGAATTGCAAATAAACACATTGAAAGAAGCAGCTCATACAAAGAGGGAAAAGATATATAACAGAGTCCTTATAATTAGGGAAAAGAATGGGTATGAGAAGTCTGCATAAGATACAAAGTAGAAGAGAAAATCCTAAATAGAATACTAGTATATAGACAGTCTGCTTTCTCAATTTAGCCTTGACACCCTCTTGTCCGTACGATAACGACTTATATATATATACAGAATTTGATTTATTGAAAGCAGAACCTACAGAATATATAATAAAGGCAAAATTAATAGCAAAACTGAATAGTCCGACTGATGACGATGTAAAATGTGAATTAATAATATAGCGATCCATTCCTTGTCTGAGAAAACCGTTACTGCTATGTGGGATCAGTGGAATTCCATAAGATAATGTCTCCTTATAAATCTCCTTCGTCGGTTTTTCCAAGGTTAAATATTTTTTCTTAAAAAGCAGATATATCCCTATAAACAAAAAGGCTGTTGAAGTAATTATATTAGCTTCAACACGTCCATACCAATCTTGTTTTAACGCGACAACTAAAATTAGAGATGCACATATATTTAGTAATGTTGATATTATCGTAAAAACACCATACTTAATTGATTTTTCTTCTAATCTATATATATCTAGCAAGAGATTATACATCACTGATACAGCACATAAATAGACACACCATATCTGCATAGATAATTCTATATTGGCAATCCTCGTAAGAAATGGATAAAAAAAAGATATAGATAGCAGTAACAGACCTGATATTATGAGGGTTGTTAACAATACAACGTTTATGTATTTTAACAAAATTTCCCTTGTCACCTTGAAATACTTTATACTAACAATTCCCGATGTGCATAAACAGATGACAAATGAAACAACGCTCACACTTGTATAAAACAAGTTTAATTTACCATAAGAAGCGGGAAGTATATACCAAGATAGGATGATTAACAAGAAGAAATTGAGTCCTTGATTTAGGAAAGAGAAGAAAGCAAAGACTCCTCCATCTCTTATGGTTTTATTATGTAAGAGTCTGTCAATAAACTTATCCATCTATTACTCATTCAAAAGACTTTCGAAAGAAGCCCGTTCATAAGCATCTATATAGGAATCTTTTGTACGATTAATTATCTTGACATCACCCAAATAATCAGCAAAGTTTTTTAGATTCAGGTGACCAGTAAATGTTACTAATTGTGAAGATAAAAAATCTATCAGTTTGATAGGATTTCCTTCATAGTCTAACCAGACGTGTTCTACATCACCATAGTAATGACGATCTATCAAAACAACTTCATTCTTATCATTAACTCTGATATCTTTCATCCAAGAATGCTCAAGTCCTAAAAGATTAATCTCTTTATATCCATTCAATATAGCGGAATAAATTGCTCCAATACTGACATTCGAACCATTTGGAGATACCCAGCCCCTTTTATAAAGCCACATCTTCAATTTCTTTGCTTTTCTCAATTCAGGTTCCCAAGCATTGTTACTATATCTACAAACCTTGACAAAAGGATTTTTCTCGAAAGTCTTCTTCATATAGCTCGGGAAATTATATGGGATACAAATCGTTATATTCCAATCTATCTTTTGTATATTCTCCCAACATTCTTTTATACCCTTCTTTTCCGGTTGTTGCCAAAATATCATATCCACAATAACAAACATTCTGGGCTTTATACGAAAAAAGATTTCTGTATTTACACTTAAATTGACAGCACAAAAATCGACATCTCTTAGTTCACTTAAATGTTCTTCTATTTGAGTAAAAGTTGGTCCATTACCAAGTATACATAATCTATTAGCCTGCTTCTCTTTATCAAATTCATTTCTAAAATATTGGAACTGAATTTGATAAAACAAAGGCCTTCCTAATAAATAAAGATAATCCGAAAGGAAAGCTAATATAAAATGAACGATGTGACGGAATCTCTGTATCATAACTATTTATATCATAAGGCTATTATTATTCGATTTTTAAATCGTAAAATTTTTTATACCTACTACTTATTGATCTCATTAAAATTTTAATTGTCGCTTCGTAATAGAGCTTTGTAGAATTCTCTTTTAAATACGGATTTATTATAACCATTTGATCACTATTTATGGCCTTTTCAATACCCCTTATTATGTCATTAGTATTACAGCGCACATCAATAATGCTATTCCCTTTTACACGACCTGTTTGGCGATCACCAATATTTATTGTCAATGAGTTTAGTGATGGTACCTCAATAATTCCACTACTTGAATTACCTAACAATGCTATAGATTTTTTTACTAAATAATGATATGCATCAGGATGCAGGTTTTCGTAATAGCGTGTGTGCTTATGATTCCCACAAAATACTTGTATCCTTTCTCTAATAATATCTGATTTTGTATCGGCGTTTGAACCTATAAAACAAAATTCATAATTAGGCAAATACTTCTCTATAGCGGTTAAAAGTTCATTTACTTGGATAAGTGGGGACTGTACATTTAATGTTTCTGGATGGAATAACACCGTAAAACATCTCTTTTCAGGCAGTAGCTTAATGTCTTCATTAACCTGTCCCATATCTATAAAGAGACAATTCTCTGCTCCTAACGCTCCCAAATTAAACACCCTTGAAGGTTCTTCACCTAATTGTATTACCCTATTTCTATATTCTTCAGTAGAGGTAAAATGGAATCGGCTCATCTTGGTAATACTATGCCGTATGAATTCATCATAGTTACTCAAAGTAATTTCTCCACCATGTAAATGTAGAATAGGTAGATGTTGCATTGCAGCTGCGATAGCAACGGAAAAGATTTCATATCTGTCGCCAAGAATAATTACCAAGTCGTACCTGTTTTCTTCAAAATATTTACCGAACTGATCAAGTACAGCAGACATTGTCAATGTCGTATCACATAATCTTTCAACCTTTAAGGGTACAGGACATTCAAAACCAATATTAAAACCGTCATCTTGGATGATAGATTTCGCCTTACCATACTTAGTATCCAATAAAGCGCCTGTAATAAGTATAGATAAATCGATACAGTCATCCTCGTTCAGCAATCGAAGATAGGATCTTACTATACCATAATCAGCTCTTGAACCTGTTGCGAAACAGACTTTATATTTATGCATATATCTCAGCCTTCGTTCTTTATAAAATATACTAGTTATTAATAATACACAATGCGTAATAAAGATTAAAGGATAATCACTGTTGTACCCAAGAAAAGATACTAACTATAATGGGCAGAATTCAGACCTCTTTGAGATTCTCAATCGAAAAGACTCTCACGAATAATCCTTTTTCCCATCAAAATCTTAGCAAGTTCGTAATCAATAGAATGATCGACATCCACAGAGTCAATATCACTCATAATATAGGACAATGCCCGTGCACCAAAGAAATGTCCGTGCTTTAGGTATGCTTCGGGTTTCCCTATGAATATAGCTCCATTTGGTGAATAATAAGAATAACCTTGGCGACGATAACAGGAAAAGTCCTTGTCAAAATACTTAAGGCTTTCATCTTCGTCAATCATATTTACCAAATCTTTGTTAAATTCCAACTTCTTCATAGATACCAAGAAATCAAAAATTGCATATTTATCCTCAAATTTGGCTGCAGCTTCTTGTATATGATTAGCTGTACGTAGAGGAGATGTAGGTTGGAGCAAGGCAAAATAATCATAACGGGCATTTAGTCTATTTAGTACGTCCTCAATAACCATAAATGAAGTCGCTTGATCACTTGCAAGTATCTCATCTCTCAGTATCGTCTCTGCACCATATGACTCTGCAATTTCAGCATAATAAGTAGAATCTGTAGAAACTAATATTTTATCAAAGAGACCACTATCTTTTGCTGCGATAATTGAATAAGCAATCATCGGTTTTCCACAGAGTTCAATAATATTCTTATCTTTAAGTCCCTTGCTGCCAGATCTCGCTGGTATTATTGCCAATCTCTTCATTTTAATATTCTATGAGTTGATCTTCACTAAAGTCTTTGATTGCCTTAGTTCCCAAAACCTCATACCATTTCATAGGGCTAACACCGTTACCTGGCCGTTTACAAGTAATGTTGTTTTCAGATAGAATATCTCCTTTCCTAATGGTTGTTTTTGCAACGATAGACTTACGTGCAATATTGATATTTCTACGTTCAGATGCAGTTACTCGTTTTCCATTCCCTCCCGCAATAACTTCTATCCTCCTTACCGATTCACATAACAGAAGAAGTTCGTCTGGAGTAGCTGACGCTTTATGATCTGGTCCTTCAAGATTCTTATCTAATGTAAAATGCTTTTCAATAAGAACTATATTTTTCATACATGCGCCAATTGTTGCAACAGTTCCAATAGAGTGGTCTGAAAATCCTATTTTGAAATTAGGAAATTCTTGATGTAGCGTATCAATAGCACTTAGATTGACATCCTCATCCGGGGTAGGATATTCAGTATTACAATGCAAGATTGTAAGGTTTTCTTTTACTTCATATTGCAATATTGTATCTACAGCCTGATGAATTTCATCTATTGTTGACATTCCTGTTGACAGAATGATTCTCTTACCTGTGACCCTTATCTTAGCAATTCTTTCAAGATACGGTAAATTAGTAATCTCACCAGAAGGTATCTTCCAAATGGATTGACCACTTTGCTCCAGTAAATCAATAGACTCCATATCAAATGCTGTAGAGAATACGTCCAATCCTAAACTAATAGCATAGTCTCTTAATTTTTCATAATCAGCAAAAGGAAGTTCCAATTTACGTGTCATCTCAAGTTGATTTTCATTTTCTCCTGTAGTGATTTTCTGATAATCTGCCTTAGGAGCATATTTTGAAATGAGCGCAGAGGCTTTAAAGGTTTGAAATTTAACGGCATCTACACCACACAATTTCGCCTTTTCAACCATTTTTTTTGCAAGAATAGGATCACCACAATGATTACAACCTATTTCGGCAATAATATAAATATGTTGCATCTTTCTTATTTTTAAAAAGAGTTGTATTTATGACTATTTGAAATGATCTCTTTGGCTGGGACACCAACGACAGTTGTATTTGACTTGACATCACGAATTACCACGGCTCCCGAACCTACTAATGCCCATTTACCAACTGTGATTTGTCCATTAATAACGGTCCCGCTACCAATAAATCCTCCCTCTTCAACAATAACATCCCCGTTAAGTGTCGAATTAGTAGATAAATTAACATGATTATGAATATTGCAGCCATGTTCTACTAAAGCCCTCGTATTAACAACACAATTATCACCTACAATACATCCATGATTAAGTATGGCAAGTTTACCCACGAAACATCCTTCTCCCATAGTAGCATATTTAGATACTATAGCCGAATGATCTATAACATTAATGAGTGATAGATCATATAATTTTAATTTCTCAAACCACAACTTTCGTTTTGCATTATTTCCAATCGCAACAAAGAATACATAGTTTTTATAATGCTCTATATCTTCGACCTTATTTCCTATTATAGGATAGCCAAGATGCTCTGTCCCAATAGGTTTTATATCATCAAGGAAACCCTCCATCTTGAAGTTCATATAATCTACAGAATCTAAGACAGATTTAGCATATCCTCCAGCTCCAATAATAATTAGGCTTTTCATTTATTTTTATCCAATACTTTATTAATACAAATAATCTATGATTACATTTGTAATTATATCGGTATAAATCTGAGTACATCTTTCATATACATGATCAACATACAGTTTTACTGCATCATTAGTAAAATCGGAAACATTTCCCACTAAATTCTAAAAAAAAATTACCATTAGAATACGAACAATGACTCTCTCGCGTATTCTCTCACCCCAAAGCAAAACGCTCAATAACTCTCTAAAAGAATGTTTATTTTAAAGTTAAACTTCCTTTTCCCTGAATGAGTATCTCACATCAGGATAAACTTTCTTTTCTGAGAACCGTCTCCGCCGTAGGGTATTTTGTATACCCGCAGAGTTGCTGATTACCAGATATTATATCTCTATTTCGCCTGCAAAGATAGGCCTTTTTTAGCAACAAAACAACATTTAGAGAGATATTTTAACACAATATTAAAATATGACAATAAATAGTTCACTTTTACTTATCCCCCATTCACCCGTTCAAAAAACGTGAGTACGGTTTCCCACGTTTTGAATTCATCACTTCCAAAAGCAATTCCAGTGCCCATAAAATCTTTATCGGGAATGGAAGCAATGAAATAATCGCCATAAAGAAGGGAATGACGGTTGCAGAAAATGACACGATCGTGAGCAGGCGTACTCAGGTATTGCTCCGCCCACTGCTGTGTCTGCGTGAGATAAGGATGATCATCGGTCGGAGCGGGAGCAACGATATAAACATCATAATGCTCTATCAAATAATCATAAACCTTATTGAGACTCGACTTCGGTTTGCCATACACATCGGCCAATGTATCAACACTGATATAGACGATGCTCCGTTCCCGTCCTTCCTGCTTATCATCCATCCAACGGACAACAGGTATCACGCCGTGCATCAGCGATCGGTCATCCAACCGATGAACGCCGTGGAAATGTATTGCGTTGGTATAATGACTGCGAAACAAGTCAAATGTATGTACTGTGGTGTCTTCATCGCCGAAGAGACCATATACGCGTTGCTGCTCCTCGGGCGTGACATCAGAAAAACATTGTTCGGTAATATCCTTATATTCCTTGACCAAGGCTTTCGTGACGATAAATTCCTGTACACCGTCTGCACGCAGATTTTGAAACGTTTGCTTACCCATCATATTGTGTTCGTGCATTGTTTTACCCATCTGAAAGGCCGGATTCACTAATATCCGGTCATAACCATAGAGCATTTCAGCATACATTCCACCCATAGATGTACCAATAATCAAATCGGGCTGTTGCTCATTACACACCCGGTGCAACAGTTCCATTGCCTCCGCAGGATGCAGCGGCAGATCATAAGCAATAACTTCGGCATTGGGCAAAGCACTTTGAATACGAATCACCGTACCCGATCGGGCCGATGAACCAAATCCGTGAACATACAAAATCTTCTTCCCCGCCATCAGATCGGGATATTGTTTGATATATGGATTTTCCATTTTGCTGATATATTTCATACAGGTACATCTGCAAAATTACAGAAAAGAGATGAAAAGAGGTCGCATTTGAACTGACAAATACGACCTCCCAACCTATTTAATTATGCAAACTTATTTCATAAACTGATGAGATGCGAGCATCTGTTTGGGATCAAGCGCCTCATCGAGCTTCTCTTTCGTCATCAGCTTCTGCTCGAGAATGATGTCGTAAACAGATCGGTTGGTGTCCAAAGCTTCCTTAGCCACCTTACTGCAAGTCTTATATCCGAGGTAAGGATTGAGTGCCGTAACGATGCCGATGCTGTTCTTGACCATCTCATAACAATGTTCCTTGTTGACGGTGATGCCCAGAATGCACTCCTCCGTCAGTGTATCGATAGCGTTGCGCAACCACCACAGACTCTCGAAGAGCGACTCCGTGATAACAGGTTCCATCACATTGAGTTCCAACTGACCGGCTTCGGCGGCGAAAGAAACCGTGGTATCGTTACCGATCACCTTGAAACAGACCTGATTGGTAACCTCAGGAATCACAGGATTCACTTTTCCCGGCATAATGGACGATCCAGGAGCCTTGGGCGGAAGATTGATTTCGTGCAAGCCGCAACGCGGTCCCGACGCCATCAGTCGCAGGTCGTTGCAGATTTTGGAGAGCTTAACGGCCAAGCGTTTCAGTGCCGACGAATAGCTCACATAGGCCCCGGTGTCAGGCGTTGCTTCAACGAGGTCGGATGCGGGAGTGAATGTTTCGCCTGTGAGTTTGCTCAAATTGGCAGCACAGAGCTTTGCAAATCCAGGCACGGCATTGAGTCCTGTGCCGATGGCAGTACCTCCCATATTGATCTCGTGGAGCAATTTCACGTTGCGTTCGAGATTGAGAATTTCCTCTTCTAAGTTGGTAGCGTAAGCGTTAAACTCCTGTCCTACGGTCATCGGAACGGCATCTTGCAATTGGGTCCGCCCCATTTTCAAAGCGTCTTTATACTCATCACCTTTGTAACGGAGGGCTGAAATGAGCCCCGTGAGACTGGCAACAAGCGTTTTGTTCATTCGAATGATAGCCAGACGAATGGTTGTCGGATAGACGTCATTGGTAGACTGGCCGCAGTTGCAATGATCATTGGGATAACAATATTGATACTCCCCTTTTTTATGTCCCATAATTTCAAGGGCACGGTTGGCAATCACCTCATTGGCATTCATATTGACCGACGTACCCGCACCACCCTGCATCATATCGATGGGGAAGTCTTCGTGGAACTTACCATCAATAATTTCACGGCAAGCCTGCGAAATAGCACCTGCTATTTCGTCGTTGATCACCCCCAATGTGTGGTTGGTTTGTACGGCCGCCAACTTGACATAAGCTATCGCGATGATGTAATCGGGATAGTCACGAATCTTCTTCCGCGAGATGTGGTAGTTGTTAATACCACGCTGGGTTTGTACTCCGTAATAAGCCTCTGCGGGCACTTTGAGTTCGCCTAAGAGGTCGGACTCTACTCTGAATTTTTGTTCTGACATCGTGTTTTAGTTTTTAAATGTTTTAGTTTATGAGTTATTGAATTGTTGTTTTATTTTTGAGTTTCTAAGTTTGTAAGTTATTGAGTTGTTGCAGGAACTTTCCACGATCTTTATAGAAAAACTATCAGCATATCACCCCGCCATTAATGACATCGACTTTCATCGTACATCCCCAATAGCTATCAGACTTCCATTGCTCATTTCATCATTCATCCAAAATCCTTCACCTATTATCTATCAAAAGCATTTAATGCGATACATAAACCCGAGTTCCACTCTGTTGGTATGGTTATCGGTCAAGGCTGATGCACTTGTATATTTATGGTTATGTCCGATATAGCTGAGTGACACACGAAAGTCTTGTGTCGGATCAGGATAATACTCTACTCCGCCCAAGTACCTCATCGATTTACGATAGTCTTTGAAGTTATCGGAGTGTGGCATACTGGCCGTTTCGTAGGTACCTTTGACGAAAACGTTCCACCGCGGACGGAATTGCCAGTTGGCTTCGGTAATCAACGAGTGATAGTGCACGGGTGTATAGCTATGCATTGCGGGGGCACCGGCTGTACCGGCAACATCTTTCACCTCGGCAGAAACAATACCGAGCCGGTCGAAACTATCAAATTCGCCCATATAATCAACATACCATTGAAAAGTGGGAAGATTGAGTTTCTGCCCCAAAATGAGCATACGCGAATATTTATGTTGCGCTTGCGTCTGCAAGCCCCACGACCAACGAGTCTGCAACCGATCACCGCAAAAGCTGCCGTTCCAATTGACAATGTAGGTAAACGGGCGTTTAGCCGCCCGAATATTACGCAAAGTCAGGGCCGCATTATCTTCATCTAAGGTACCATTGTCGGTGTTCGTAATATCTACCACCAACTCTTGCGTAGGCACAAGGCGGTAAGCCACCGACACACCAGCCATATAACAGTCCATCGATCCCACCATATCCGAGAACTCGTAAATGTACATCGGATTGATGTCGAACTCGAATCCGCCCCAGTGTTGGCATATCTTACCGGCTTCGACAGTCCACTTGTTATCGAGATGATACCCCACAAGCATTATATCCGTAGCTTTTGCGAAGTTGTCGGCCCCTTTGGCAGTATTCGATTTGTTGAGTCTGTGGCACAGACGATAGAACAGTCGGTCGGTAAGATTTCCCTTGATCTCGAGTCGTAACTGCTTGTTGACAAAACCACTGATCCACGATCCGCTCTCGTCTCGTACTTGAGCAGCCGCCGCGTAGTTGAGATAGAGATTGAAAGCATCGGTCTTTTTCTCTAATTTCAGCACGCGGTCGGCCAGCGACCGATAATCGCCGTCAGGGCCGCCCATATCTGTATTGTTGCCCTGTGCATTGACTTGCAAGACTGCCGAAAGTGCCGCGGCCATCAGGAAGAATTGTTTTCGTTTCATCGGTCGGTATATTTTAAGGTGAAATCAATACTTATTGAAAAACTCCTGAATACGTTGCCAGACGCGCGTTTTTGCCAGAGCAAGTATCAAGAGCACACGTGCTTTCTTCAAATTCAGTGTGAGTGTAGCCACGAAATGATATTGAGCATCGTCTATTTTTCCGCTCAAACACGTAGTCTCCATAGGTATACCCGACGAGCAAGCAATGTTGATATCCTTTGCACGAGCTTTCAACGCCACGTCGAACACATCTTTATAGAAGCTGCCATCACCCACGCCACCCCATACAATACCATTGAATCCAGCATCGGTAAAAGCCCGCATCGGCACCGACGAACAGTCGGCATACCCATAAACAATGCCCACGCGGGACAGTTTGCCGATATTATCCACGCTGAACTCACGCTGTGCAGTGTGCCGGTTCTGCTCCGTACTTTTAAGTTCAATGCCCCGTCCGCCCACGAGAATACCCAACCCGAAGCCTCCGACACGTGCTCCGATGAAGATCAAAGTCAGTACAATGGTCAATTGTAACAGTATAAGGGCTGTCAACATAAAGTTTCTTTCTTTGTCGAACGGCAATAGTTACCGGTTCAGTAGTTATGGGCAAAGATAGGAAAAATCATCAATGCGAGAGTTATAAATATCTGTTCATTTTTTGTAAATAACGAAACTTATTCGTATTTTTGCATCCAAAGCACAACAATGAGCAACAACGGAATCCTGAATTTACAGCAGATGGCAGCGCGTTATGCCATTGAAGACATCTTCGGAGCCTGTTTGGTTTATTTCCATTCAGCCTCCGGCAACAGTGCATCGATGCTCACTTTCAGCGGGAGAATTAGCTTTTACGAGGTACTGTTGGTGAAAAAAGGGAAGATGGAAGTATGTGTCGGCGATAACAACATCACGTTACAGGCCGGCGATTTGCTGCTGCTCACCCCCTTTCAACCCGTCGTTACCCGCCCCACTGATACTCATACAGAGGTGGAAGGGTTGCTCATCGAGACTCATTTCTATGCCGGTCTGCGCTCGATCGACCGCGAAACCGACGTGATGATGCCCACAGTGATCACCCATTCCAACCTCGTTTTCCATCTCGACCACCATCAGACAAGCTCTTTCATTGAGCTTTTACACCAGATCAAGCAGGTCGTTCGCCAGCCTCATCTCTACAAATTAGAGATTCTCCAATCGCTGGTTCACGTCTGCTTACTGTTTATCACCGAGCTGCCTTACGACAACAGCCTGCTCACACACGACTTCAAGCACAAGGAAAACATCTTTAAAATCTTCATCCATTTGGCTCATTCCAACTTCCGAAAAGAGCGACAAATCCGCTTCTATGCTAACAAACTCAATATGACAACCACTTATTTGTCGCGTACAGTGCGCGAAATTTCGGGCACAACAATCTACGATCATCTCGCACTTCTTACCTATAACGAGGCCTGCACATTGCTCCGCACGTCCGATCTCACCATTGGCGAGATTGCCGACAGCCTCCACTTCAACGACATCTCGGCCTTCACCAACTTCTTCAAAAGCCGTGCCGGCATCTCCCCATTGAGTTATCGCAACCGAGAATAACACGCAGACATTTATAATCGCCTCCTGACGATTCAATTGAGGTCTCTCAATCAGACGACCTACAATTTATAGACGGAGAGCATTTGACAACTCACGACTCATTATTCACAATCCATCATTTGTCCTTCTCTCCCCCACCGACACACTATTTCATCTTTCCCCTTTCACCCCCTCATCTTTCTATGCAATATCGCCCATATCAAAGGGGTTTACGAAACACCGTTAATCGCCTTGTAAAAGACAGTTAAACGCAGTGCGTTTAACCGTTAGTTGCAACATATTTAACCGTTAGTTGGAAATAGAATTATATCTTATTGAAAATCAACTATATACAATCCTCTTTTTAATTTGTGTGCTTGCCTCCTTAGATATAAATCGAAAACAATCTCTGCCAATAGCTTTCCGGCCTACCATTTCCAGCTCCTCCGAAGAGGAAAAGAAGTGACTTGTCTTTCCCTTTATTCCCTCTTTTCTCTTTAAATATCATTAAATCTGCCGTTTCTTTGATACAATCAGAGAATTTTTCATCTATATTTGTTTATCGAAAAGCGATATAAGAAGATGAGACAAGCACAATTACGACTCGCCGTTATCAGCATTCTTGCTCTCAACCAATACGTGGGCAAGGCACAAACTGCGGGTATCGTATTAGACATCCAGACCCGCTTGCCTATCACAAACGTAAATATCTTTACCGACAACAATAAAACTTTCACAACGAATAAGGCCGGCCGGTTTATCATTACGACGACTTTCGGAAGTGTAACCATTACTCACGGCAATTATATCCGCCGTATCTTAAATAGAAAAGAGATGCAGGACACAATATTTTTATTGCCGAAAAGCATTACGGTCAACGAAGTTATCATCACTGCAAAAGCCCCACGTATCAGCCCCGATATAATGAAAAGCGTTAAAAAGAGCGCTTTCGAGAGCGCTCAACAACCTTCGGGGATGAACTTCCTCGGCTGGTTACGCATCTTTGAAAAGGGATACGTATCGAAGAAAGAGCGTGCGAAGAGACGTAAGGCCATAGAAAATTACTGAATAAGGACTTATGAGCTTTTGTGTGTTTAAGTATCTTAGATTTTTCAATTCATATCGAATCAAATTGCACAAAATGACAAAATAAATTGTAACTTTGTACAATCAAACAAACAAAAAATGAAAACAAGTAAGACGTTTCGATGTTTTTTTGCAGTGCTGATACTGTCTGTGCTGCTCCCAGTTCAGGCTTCAAGACCTGCAACAGCTATGAATGTGAAAGTAGAAAAGGGCGTATCGAAAGAGCTGGCAACAGTCAGAGCACGCGAAATCAACAATATTTCGTATCACATTTCATTTGAAATTCCATTGCGATTAACCCAAGATATAACATTCATCGATACCATTCGCTTTAATCGAAATACTACAACTGATCTGCAACTCGATTTCCAAGGAACCCTGCAAACAGGTGCATCGCGTATCAATGGCGAATTAAGACCATTGCAGGTGATTGACGAACACATCGTCATTCCCGGTAAATGGCTGCATAAGGGGTATAATGAGATCGTGTTAGCAGGCACTTCCGAGAATAAGTCTCTTAATCGCAGCGCCGACTATTTGTACACACTCTTCGTGCCGGATCACGCTCGGAGCGTGTTCCCTTGCTTCGACCAGCCTGATTTGAAAGCGCATTTCTCACTCACACTTACTGTTCCTGAGGGTTGGAAAGTATTGTCTAATGCTCCCGGAAAACGATTGAATAAAAGTGCGAATACAGTATATAAAAATGATATATATACATTTTCGCAGACAGAAAAGATACCGACCTATCTCTTTTCTTTCACTGCCGGTAAATTTCGAACACGCAAAGCAATGCGCGACGGGCGCGAACTCGAAGCCCTGTATCGTGAGACCGACCCGCAGAAAACGGCCCAATTGGATAAAATCTTCGATGAAATTGCGTTCTCATTACGTTGGCTCGAACGTTACACCAACATTCCTTACCCTTTCAAGAAATATGGATTTGCAATTCTTCCGGGGTATCAATTCGGCGGAATGGAGCATCCGGGGGCTATTCAATATCGTGATCGCACGCTCTTTCTCGGCCCTAATCCCACACCCGATGAAGAACTTAAGCGCCTTGAATTGATTGCACACGAAACGGCACATATGTGGTTCGGCGACTTGGTTACAATGCGTTGGTTCGACGATGTATGGACAAAAGAGGTGTTTGCAAATCTGATGGCTTCGAAGATTGCACGTGAACAGTTTCCCGAAATCAACCACGACCTCAACTTCTTAAAGAGTTATCAGACTCGCGCAATAAATACCGACCGCACTGAAGGTACACATCCCATTCAGCAATCATTAGCTAATCTCAATCGTGCCGGGCTGCTTTATGGCAACATTATCTATCACAAGGCACCCGTGATGATGCTCAAATTAGAGCAGCGAATGGGCGAATCGGCTTTCCGAAAAGGGCTGCAATGTTATCTGAAGCGGTTCAGTTATGGCAATGCAACGTGGAACTCGCTCATCCAAATACTTGATAGTGTGAAACCGGAAGCCGCTCTCCCCGCTTTCAGTGAGATATGGGTGAAACAGAAAGGGATGCCGACAATTGTTTGTCAATACACAAATGGGAAGATCAGAATGACCCAAACTGATCCTTTCGGACGCGGACTTGTCTGGCCGCAACAGTTCGTTGTTGGAGCGGTTTATCGTGACTCGCTGTGCCGAATCCCGCAAAATGTGGAGGCAGGTCATTGTGAAACACTGCTCTCAAACGAGCCCTTGACACTCTTTTCTAACTATGATGGCAGCGGTTACGGTCGCTTTCTGACGGCCGATCAATCGCAGACCGAAGCACTTGCGGCGTGGTTTACACAGCCCGAAACATCTCGTTTTGCACTAATGATGACACTCTACGAGAACTATTTAGCCCGCAATATTAACTCGAAACATGCTTTTCAATACTTGTTCCGAGGCTTTCTCGATGAACGAAACGACCTAATTGCCTCTACATGCATTGATTATTTGCGGCGTATTTCGGTCGAGATGCCCTCTTATGGAACACCCGATAATCGGCGAATGGATGCCGAACGCAATCTGTGGACATACGGTTATCACCACAAATTGCCATCGGTGCGGAAGAAGATACTGCAAGTCTTGGGTACATCAGCCGTTGCCCCCGATATCATCAGCAAGATTTACGAAATCTGGAAGACGCAAGCCGACTCGTCGATCACCGTCAACGACTATACGCATATTGCCTATCACTTAGCTATTATGCTTCCCACCCAATGGCAAGAGATACTGGACGTGCAACGCACAAGACTGAAAAACACCGACCAAACACGTGAGTTCGACTTCGTGTCACGTGCTTGCAACCCCGACACGTTGGTTCAACGGCAACTGTTTGACAGTCTGCTGCAACGCGAGAATCGCTCCGTTGAGCCGTGGGCACAGTCAATGCTCGCCCTGCTCAACGCTTCTACGCGTGAGCCTCACAGCAATCGGTATCTCCGGCCGGGCTTAGATGCTTTGCAAGATGTGCAGAAAACAGGTGACATTTTCTTCCCCGGTTACTGGCTTTCAGCACTGCTTGCAGGACACAAAAGTATCGAAGCCAAGCAGATTGTACAGCAATGGATTGCTGCTCATCCCCATTATCCGGTATCATTGATGAATAAACTGAAAGAGAATGCCTATTATCTGTTGAGATAATGGGGTAGAACTGAATTTTGTCTGCAATACATCTGAAAGGCCATCAATCATCAATGGTTAGTCGTCAACAGGCAATTAACTCTGTATTTTATTTTGTTCTTCAACCGAATTGGCGTATCTTTGCAACATCATTCATTACCTAATTATATTCAGAACGACTATGATTCTTTTCTTCAAAACATCCAAAGAGACCGTGATTGCAACAGCTTTCGACCATCGGCCGAGTACAAACGAGACAAACAAACTATGCTGGTTGTATGGCGATGCCACGCTGATCGATACACCGGAACTGACCGGTTATTACGTGGGACCGCGTCGAGAGATGATCACTCCGTGGAGTACGAATGCCGTTGAGATTACACAGAATATGAATCTTAACGGCATTTTGCGTATTGAGGAATATTTTCCCGTTGCTTCAAAAGAAGCCGAACACGATCCAATGCTGCAACGAATGTATGACGATTTGGATCAGAACATCTTCACGATAGACCGTAAACCCGAACCGATCAAATATATCAACGATATAGAAACATATAATGAGCAGGAAGGTTTAGCGCTTTCGCCGGAGGAAATAAAATATCTTCACACCATTGAAAAGGCCAACGGACGTCCGCTGACAGACTCAGAAATCTTCGGATTTGCGCAAATCAATTCAGAGCATTGCCGTCATAAGATTTTCGGAGGTACGTTCGTCATCGACGGAAAAGAGATGGAGTCGTCGCTATTTGCAATGATTAAGAAGACAACCAATGAGAATCCGAATAGTATTTTGAGTGCATATAAAGATAATGTAGCCTTTGCACAGGGGCCGATCATCGAACAGTTTGCACCTAAGGATCAGTCGACAAGCGACTATTTCCAAGTGACAGATGTAGAGAGTGTCATCTCGTTAAAAGCCGAAACACATAATTTCCCTACCACAGTGGAGCCTTTCAACGGTGCTGCAACAGGCACAGGCGGTGAGATTCGTGATCGAATGGCAGGCGGAACGGGCTCTTGGCCCATCGCGGGAACGGCTGTTTATATGACAGCTTACCCGAGATTAGAGGCCGGACTCACCCCCGATTTATCTCAGGTAAGAGCAGAAGACTCCGTGATTCGTGATTGGGAGAATTTGATTCCCGCACGAAAATGGCTGTATCAGACTCCTGAACAGATTTTGATTAAAGCCTCGAACGGAGCCTCTGACTTTGGAAATAAGTTCGGACAACCGCTCATTTGCGGTTCCGTTCTTACTTTTGAACACCAAGAAACGACTGCTAAAACTCCTTCTTCTACGAGAGAAGCGACAATAGATAACTCTCTCTTGGCTTATGATAAAGTGATTATGTTGGCAGGAGGAATCGGTTACGGCACCCGAAGAGACTGTTTAAAGAAAGCTCCGCAGCCTGGAAATAAAGTGGTAGTTGTGGGTGGTGACAATTACAGAATCGGTCTTGGAGGCGGCTCTGTATCGTCAGTTGATACAGGACGATATGCCAACGGCATTGAGCTCAACGCCGTTCAGCGTGCCAATCCGGAGATGCAGAAGCGTGCTTACAACCTTGTGCGTGCCTTGGTAGAGGCAGATGACAATCCCGTTGTGTCCATTCACGACCACGGTTCAGCAGGACATCTCAACTGTTTGTCGGAACTTGTCGAGGAATGCGGCGGTAAAATAGAGATGGATCAACTACCCATCGGCGACCGAACGCTCTCTGCCAAGGAGATTATTGCAAATGAAAGCCAGGAGCGAATGGGCTTACTTATCGATGAAAAACACATCGATCGCGTACGAAAAATTGCCGAACGGGAACGTGCTCCACTGTATGTCGTGGGCGAAACGACAGGCGATGCGCATTTCTCTTTTGTCCAAAAGGATGGCGTCAAGCCGTTCGATCTTGATGTATCACAGATGTTCGGTCATTCGCCTAAGACGATAATGACGGACAAGACGGTAGAACGACACTATGAAAACGTATCTTACGACCTGCAAAAAATCGATGAATACCTTGCACGCGTACTGCAATTAGAAGCCGTTGCGTGCAAAGACTGGCTGACAAATAAAGTAGACCGTTCCGTGACTGGTAAGGTTGCGTGGCAGCAATGTCAAGGAGTGATCCAGCTTCCGTTATCAGATTGCGGTGTGGTTGCACTCGACTACCGCGGTCGTAAGGGTATTGCTACAGCCTTAGGGCACGCTCCCCAGGCGGGGCTTGCATCCCCCTCGGCAGGCTCAGTGCTGTCAGTTGCCGAGTCGTTGACCAATATTGTGTGGGCACCTTTGCGTGAAGGACTGCGCAGTGTGTCGCTTTCGGCCAATTGGATGTGGCCCTGTCGGTCGCGCGAAGGCGAAGATGCGCGACTCTATCAGGCTGTGAAAGCCTTATCGGACTTCTGTTGCAAACTTGGAATCAACGTCCCGACGGGTAAGGACTCGCTGTCACTCACTCAACAATATTCTGATGGTGAAAAAGTGATTGCGCCCGGAACGGTTATTGTTACGAGTGGAGGTGAGGTTTCAGATGTGCGTAACGTGGTGTCACCGGTGGTTATTAACGATAAGAACTCGTCTCTTTATTACATTGATTTCAGCTTCGATGCTCAGCGGTTAGGCGGTTCTGCCTTTGCACAAAGCCTCGGAAAGGTGGGCGATGACGTGCCGACCGTATCTAATGCTGCATATTTCGCAGATTGTTTCGAGGCTGTTCAGGAGTTGATCAACCGTAAATGGATTATGGCCGGACACGATATCAGTGCCGGCGGACTGATTGTCACATTGTTGGAAATGACTTTTGCCAATGCAAAAGGCGGTTTACACATCAATCTTCACGATTTAGCAGACGACGACTTAGTGAAGAATCTCTTTGCCGAAAACCCCGGAATCGTTATCCAAGTGGCCGATTCGCACAAGCACGAACTGCAAAACTACTTAGAAGAAAGAGGAATCGGATTTGCAAAAATCGGTTATCCGACCCCTGATAAACGCACACTCATCGTTAAGAAAGGCGAAATAACACATTCATTCGATATAGATGCCTTGCGCGATACGTGGTTCCGGACCTCTTATTTGCTCGATTCCAAGCAGAGTTTGAACGGAATGGCAAAGAAACGATACATGAATTACAAGAAGCAACCTATCGAGTTCAAATTTAAAAAGGAATTTACGGGGAGGCTTTCTCAATACGACCTCGATGCCGACCGTCGTAAACCGACCGGTATCAAAGCTGCCATCATCCGCGAAAAAGGAACCAACGGTGAGCGCGAAATGGCTTATGCACTTTATCTCGCAGGCTTCGATGTGAAAGATGTCACGATGACCGATCTTATCTGCGGCCGCGAAACATTGGATGAAATCCACCTGATCGTGTTCTGCGGAGGCTTTTCCAATTCCGATGTTTTGGGCTCGGCAAAAGGCTGGGCAGGTGCTTTCCTCTATAATCCGAAAGCCAAAGAGGCGCTCGATCGTTTCTATTCGCGTTCCGATACATTATCCCTGGGTATCTGCAACGGGTGTCAATTGATGGCAGAATTGAATTTAATCAATCCCGAACACCGTCATCGGGGCCATCTCTGTCACAATAACTCGCGTAAATTTGAAAGTGCTTATCTCACATTAAGCATCCCATCGAACAACAGTGTGATGTTCGGCAGTCTCAGCGGATGCAAACTCGGACTATGGGTCGCCCACGGCGAAGGACGATTTTACTTACCCGAGCCCGAGGACCAATACCAAATCGTTGCCAAATATAACTATGCCGAGTATCCCGGTAATCCCAACGGAAGCGACTATAACGCTGCAGCCATCTGCTCAGCAAACGGCCGTCACCTCGCAATGATGCCTCATTTAGAACGCGCCATATTTCCCTGGCAGAACGCATTCTACCCTAATGAGCACCGCGCTGATGACATCACACCGTGGATTGAGGCGTTTGTCAATGCACGAAAATGGATAGAAGAGAGAAAATGAGCAACACGAACAGATTCTATTGGAACAGCTTCAAGACTTTCTTTAAAATAGGAGCATTCACCCTTGGAGGCGGTTATGCGATGATCCCCATTATCGAAGCCGAAGTCGTTGATAGATACAAATGGCTCGAAAAACAAGATTTCATCGATCTAATTGCCGTTGCCCAGAGCTGTCCGGGCGTTTTCGCCATCAATATGAGCATCTTTATCGGCTACAAACTACGCCGACTCCGAGGTGCATTGTGCACGAGTTTGGCCACAACCTTACCCTCGTTCCTGCTCATTCTGCTGATAGCTATGTTCTTCAAGCAATTTGAAGACAATACGATTATAGCTGCAATGTTTCGCGGCATACGTCCGGCCGTCGTGGCATTGATTGCCGCTCCCACGTTCAGTTTAGCTAAAAGTACGAATATTTCGCTAACAAATTGTTGGATTCCGTTGGTCTCTGCCCTTGCAATTTGGCTCTTGGGCGTTAATCCCGTGTACGTAATCATCATCGCAGGAATAGGCGGTTATCTTTACGGGAAGTTCTTAAAAGAAACCTGAATGCAACAACTCATAAACTCAAAATATGCTTTTCGTCTATTTGTTCATCACTTTCTTCGAGATAGGATTATTCGGATTCGGCGGCGGTTACGGTATGTTATCGCTCATTCAAGCCGAAACGGTAGCACATCACCATTGGCTTTCGGCCGCCGAATTTACCAATATCGTAGCCGTTTCACAGATAACGCCGGGACCGATCGGCATCAATTCGGCCACATATTGCGGTTACACGGCAGTTCATAATGCCGGTTACGGCAATGCGATGGCTGCTCTCGGCAGTGCTGTCGCAACGTTTGCATTGGTGCTTCCGTCGTTAATTATGATGATACTCATCAGTAAAATGTTTATGAAATATATGAACACGGCGCCGGTTCAAAACATTTTTGCCGGTCTCAGACCCGCAGTCGTAGGCCTGCTTGCCGCTGCTGCGCTGCTATTGATGACTCCCGAAAACTTCAGCAGCCCCGATCACCCGTGGCAGTTTTGCATAAGCATAGGGCTGTTCATCGCCACTTTCGTCGGCACAAAGATAATACGAATCAATCCTATACGGATGATCGGTTATGCAGCCGTAGCCGGTCTTCTGCTTTTGTATTAAGAATCGGCAATCTATCAGTCATCCAATCCATCTGATTTATGAAAAAACTATCGATCATTTTCTTGTCGCTCACCATCTCACTCGCGGCTATCAGCCAAACTGCAAGCGGCATCCTGCGTTATTATCTGCATCGGCAGGCAACCTATGATGTAGTACTCGACCGACTGAAAAGAATCACGTATCTCGGCGATTCGCTGACACTGATTCGTTATACAGACAATACCCGACATACTATTCTCAATCATCGGATAGACAGCATCGTCTATATCGCAAACTCATCCGTTCCGAACAGCCCATCCAATAGAGCCGTAAACCGAAATCGGAACACCGATCCGCAAGCCTCACAATTGGAATTTCCACATCGAAAAGAGGGCGAAATGAATCTTCTTATCAAGCATTCCACACCTGAATACGGCAATACTTACAGCCTTGAATGGGACTGTTCAAAGAAATCCAATCGCTGGACGTGCTATCAAATGTATGACGGAAACACTTGTGATAACGAGAAACGAAACAATACTTTCAGAGAAGATGAAGACATTCCGACTGCCTATCGTACTGTTCTCAGCCAGTATGTAGGTTCCGGTTTTTCACGAGGACATCTCTGTCCGGCAGCAGATCGACGCTGTTCTAAGGTTCAGAACCAACAAACTTTCTATCTAAGCAATATGCAACCGCAGTACCAACGCCACAATGCCGGCGTCTGGAAGCGACTCGAAACACAGGTACGCGCGTGGAATAACACGGCTTTTCGCGACACGCTTTTTGTCGTCAAGGCCGCCACGATAGACCGAGACGACCAGATTTCAGGTACAACGCGCTCGGGGTTACTTATCCCGAAATACTTTTATATGGCTGTATTGTGCAAGAAAGACGGCCACTATCAGGCCATCGGACTATGGACTTTACACGATGAAAAGAAACATTCGGGCGACTTTTCACAATATGCCATCAGCATAGACGAGCTGGAACGACGCACCGGTATTGACTTCTTCTGCAATCTTCCGGATGACATCGAGGATGAGATCGAAAGCCGGTTAAATATCAATGCGTGGCGTATCAAAACGCCTCATCAGTCTGTTCGGCACATAAAAAATCATCGCTCGCAAAACAACTAACAGTTAAATACACGATGAAAAGCCGTTAAACGGCGCGCGATTAACGGTTAATCGCACGCCGTTTAACCGTTAGTTGCAAGGTAATTAACAGTTAAATGCAAAGGAAAACACAACAAAGAGACAGGAGCCTCACCCCAACCCCTCTCTTTTTAGAGAGGGGAGAATTATGCAATAGCTATTAAATATTATATGAGCGATATTAAAGCAACTTGCTTCTCTCTCCTTTTGAAGAGAGGTTAGAGAGTGAGGCCATTCTTTACTCATACCCTTTTATTCTTCCATTTAACTCTCTTTGAGTATATAAAAGATGCGCCGCAATTCTCAACGAACTGCGGCGCACCCCTTATGTTTAACTTAAATCTTTTTCGAACGAAATGAAAACCTCACGGCCTTCATTGTTACCCGTTAAACAATCTGTAAAATCTACCTTAAACCTAATAACTAAAAACCTAAATCTATTACTACTAACCTAAACAATCTATTAACCTTTTGACGATGCAAAGGTACGCTGAATTTTGCACGCGCACAATACTTTTGCCTTTCATTTTACAGTAAAATGCACTTTTATTGACATAAATCAATGAGTTGTGTACGTACACAATGGAAAATAAAGGCATTTCAATCGGTTTTCTTTGCAAATACATCGGTAAGTATTATCTTTGTATTCGGATTAAGAACAAGATAGCAATGCGTGTATTGATAGTGAATACCAGCGAGAAGACGGGCGGTGCAGCAGTAGCTTCCAATCGGCTGATGGATGCACTGAACAATAACGGCGTGAAAGCCAAAATGCTGGTTCGGGACAAGCAAACCGATCATATCACGGTGGCGGCATTGCCTCGTTCACCGATGCTCAGATGGCATTTTCTATGGGAACGATGGTGTATCTTTCGGCAATTGCACTTCTCTCGCGATCACCTTTTCGAAATAGACATCGCCAATTCGGGCTCGGACATCACGTCATTACCCGAATTTAAAGAGGCAGATGTTATTCATTTAGCGTGGATCAATCAAGGAATGCTCTCACTGAACGGCATTCGCAAGATTTTAGATACAGGCAAACCGGTAGTTTGGACGATGCACGACGCGTGGCCGGCTACGGCTATCTGCCATTACACACACGGTTGTCCGAAGTTCAAGACCGCGTGTCACGAGTGCCCATTGTTGCCCGGCGGCGGCTCGAAGACCGACCTATCCAACAAGATTTGGCACCGGAAGCAACGCGTTTTACACAACCGCAACATCTATTATGTCACTTGCAGCGAGTGGCTTGGCCGACAAGCGCGCCAGAGCGCACTGCTTCGGGGCCAGGAGGTGGTGACGATTCCGAATCCGATTGATACGCGAATGTTTTGTCCGAAAAGTCAAAAGGAAGCGCGACAAAGGGCCGGACTTATCACGGATAAGCAGCTGATATTATTTGTCTCACAACGAGTAACGGACAAACGCAAAGGTATCGATTTCTTGATCGAAGCTGTCGGCAAACTCATAGAGGCTCGCCCGGAGCTGAAAGACCATTTAGGCGTGGCCATTTTGGGCGGACAGTCAGAGGCAATTACCGACAATCTGCCGTTGCCAGTGTATTCTTTGGGCTACGTTTCAGATGAAAAGCGACTCGTGGATATTTATAATTCGGCCAATGTTTTCGTTCTTCCATCATTGGAAGACAATCTTCCGAATACCATTATGGAGTCAATGGCGTGCGGCGTGCCGTGTATCGGATTCCGTGTAGGCGGAATTCCCGAGATGATCGACCATAAGATAAATGGCTATGTGGCCGAATTTAAAGACGCATCAGACTTTGCGGCAGGCTTGTTTTGGGTTTTGCACGAAGCCGATCACGATGAGTTGCGACGCAATGCAGTACAAAAAGTGCAGTCGAAGTATTCTCAAACCTACGTGTCACAGCGTTATATAGAGGTGTATAACCAGGCTTTGGCCATCAAAGAGTTCCATTTATGATCCGATTTACCATCATTACAGTAACATTCAATGCCGAAGCTGTATTCCAACGAACAGCAAACAGCGTGTTGATGCAGACTTATCCTTATGTGGAACACCTGATTATCGACGGTGCTTCGCGTGATCGCACGGTAGAAATGGCTCATATATATAAGGTGAAATCAGATGAAGCAAAAACAGGTCATAATATTTTGATCGCTTCGGAACCCGACAACGGACTCTATGATGCAATGAATAAGGGCCTGCACAAGGCTTCGGGCGATTATGTTTGCTACCTGAATGCGGGCGATGTGCTGCCTTCTGCCGACACACTCGACCTCATTGCAGGCAGCGTCGGAGATGGAGAGATCTTGCCCGGCGTACTTTACGGCGACACGGATGTGGTGGATTCAGAGGGCCGTTTTTTGTATCATCGTCAGCATTCTGTGCCCGAACGGCTTACGTGGAAATCGTTTCGGCAAGGAATGTTGGTATGTCATCAGGCCTTTTATGCCCGTACTGACCTTGCGAAAAACACTCCCTATGACTTACATTATCGATTATCGGCCGACATAGATTGGTGTATTCGCATAATGAAAGAGGCCGAAGCGAGTCATCTTCCGCTGCGTAACGTACACGCAGTGGTAGTCAATTATTTGGAGGGAGGAATGAGTGTGAAGAATCATCGGGCATCACTTATCGAGCGTTTCCACCTGATGACTCGTCATTATGGCCTTTTTTGTACCCTCACAATGCACCTTTGGTTTGTCATTCGCACTGCTTTGAAGTAATGGGAAACTCCTAATTTATTACGAATTTGTTACTTTTTAAGTAATAAATAATCCAAAAAGCTACCATTCATTCAAAATATTCATTATCTTTGCAACCGTTGAATCATTTAAAGTATAAGGTAAAATGAAGAAAGTATTAATGAGTGCAGTCCTGATGTTGGCTGCGATAAGCTTTGCGAATGCACAAGACGTGAAGACTGAAAAGAAGAAATGTGACAAGACAGAGAAGTGTGAAAAGTGTAAGAAACACAAGGATGTAGACGGCAAGACCGGTGCAACCACAAAGGCAGAAAAGTGCGATAAGACTTGCAAGGATAGTTGCAAAGGCAAGGAATGCAAGAAAAATGCAGCCTGCAAAAAGTGTGACAAGAAATCCGGAAAGGGTTGTTGTAAAGTCGCAGTTAAGTGCGATAAGAAAGAATGCACCAAATGTGACAAGCAAGCCGACAAGAAGTAGGCCAATCCTTCCACACGAATAACGAATGCGCCCGCAGAGATTCACATCTTTGCGGGCGCTTTATTATTGATTGTAAATGTCTGTTCTGCTTATTTATGAGTACCTTAACATCCGACCGGCAGATACTCGTGTATTACGGTTTAGATGATTGAGCTTGCACAGTTGATCGATAGTCACACCACGTTTACGTGCAATGCTTGCCAAAGTTTCGCCTGCTTCGACTTTGTGAAACAATTTTTCACCATTGAAAGAGGCAGAATTATGATTGTTCTGAGCTATCTCTCCGGTCACTTCATCACGTGAGTAACCACCATTTCCAATCTTACCACGAAGACGAGTCGCCTCTGCCGACTCCCGTTCATACGAACTCCGGCGGAACATATACGTATCGGCTGTTATGTCTTGAGCCCTAAAATCAAAGAGCAAAGCAGGATTTAAGGCTACACCACACAGTCTTGTCTCGAAGTGGAGATGCGATCCTGTGCTACGTCCAGTGTTTCCTCCGAGTCCGATTACTTCTCCCGCGCGCACCTCTTGATTTTCTTCTACCAATTGTTTAGAGAGATGTCCGTAAATAGTTTCAAGTCCGTTGGGATGACGAATGACGATATATTTGCCATAACCGCCGGCTTCATAACGTACGATGCGAACTTTTCCTGCAAATGCCGAACGAATAGTGTCGCCGACATATACCTTGATATCGATTCCTTTGTGCATTCGCCCCCAACGTGCTCCGAAGTTAGACGTGATGACACGACTGGGTGTCGGCATATGAAAATGCCGCAGATTGATGCGGAAAGAATCAGGAAGTTCCGTGGCACGATGGGCATATCGATTATCCCAATCATTGTAGAGATCTGCTGCCGGAGATTGTGCTGTTTCTCGATTAATAATGCTTTGCAGGGCGAGTGTGTCTACTCTTCTCATCTTTCTGTCCACAGGCGCCTGTCGAGCCAATAGATCCTGGCCGACCGCCGACTGTGCCGTAAGAGCCAATATTGCAGTAACCGCAATGGTTTTAATCGTCTTTCTTATCCTCATTTCTGACATTTATAGGTTTAATTTGTATCGGGGAAAGGTGAATAGGCACCTCCCGAAACAATCCATTGAATCAAACAAATATTCGATGAATTGTCAAAAGACGTGGCAAAGATAACAAAAAATTGACAAGAATCAAGCAGGTTAACAGAATTTATGTGGCTTTTAACATCATCACAGATTCGTTTCCAAAGCCTCTTTTGTTATTCGCGAGGCCTGGAATAAGGACTGGGACCTAAGCAAAAATAGTAGAAATACCCGCGTATGATAAGAGCGAGACGCTCTTTCAGCGTACGATCAGAAACGAAATAAGGAGAATCGGACAGATACTTTCGCCATTTTCTCTGATAAGGATGCCAACACCGGTCTTGCCAAGGCTTGATTGCACCGGCGAAATGAATGATTGCCGGATGTGCCTGTGCATCTTTGAGCAGACGTGTTTTATCATCACCCTCTTTTGGCTCCTTTAACAAATAGTCCGCCAACAGATTCCACCGATAAGGTAATATCTTGATTCTACCACGACAAAGTAGGTTTAACAGATCCTGATCGTGATAAATAATTCTCTCTCGTTGATTGTTTACAACCTGCCGACATTGTTTGAAAAGACCCGCCTTACGCATTTCCCACAAGTTCATTACCTGTACACCGGCGTTTATATATTGCTCATCGCGATTCAAACCCAGCTCGTCTTTCCTCCTCTCTTGCATCTCTTTCTTATCGGGAACTCCTGCAACAAGACTGTCGTTTAAATCTATTTGCCACAGCAGTGCAATGTCATCAGTGAACATTGTATCAGCATCGACATAGATGATTTTATCAAAAGAGAAACAGACGGGGAAATAAAGACGGTAATAAGTAGCAAGAGGTATCTCCGCATTGGCCGTTTCCCCGCCAATCGGGAAATTGTTGAACAGAGTCCCGTCAATGGTAATAAACTCGATATTTGCATTCTCAGAGCGCAACGTTTCCAATGTTGCGCGATCTTTATTCGGTAACGGACTGTCGCTGACAATATAGACATCCACCTTCGTTTTTGTATGTGCCAGCATCGATTTGACAGACACATAGCAAGGCAAAACTGCATTGCAATCGATCGTATATGCTATGTTCACCGTTCCTATTGTCATAATCTAAATCCCTCTTTCATAGAGAAGATATGGGCAAAGATAATCAATAAATCTCGACTGCACAAGTGTTTCCGATAAAAGTTTGGCTTTATGGCTGACTAAAATAGTATGGAATTAAAGCGTTTCTATAAAAGAATACAACGCTAATCGTATTGAAATTACAGAAAATTGTTCGTGTATGACTGTCTGTTTCATCCTCATCGCACCCTGCAAATGATAAAACAGTTTTGTTGATCATAACCGTTTTGGAAGAGCCTCATTCCTGATTCCGAGTTCAAAAGCCATAGATATCACTTATCCCTGTATATCTCTGTAAATCAAACAATTATTAAACGCCCGACAATTAACCGTTAAACGCACTGCGTTTAACCATCTTTTGCAAGGCGATTGACCGTTACTTACAAGGTGTTTAACAATAAAACGAAAAGGGAATTATATATAACTGACAACCACCAACATACAAATGTTTTATCAATATGTATTACGCAAACGATGAAAGATTCAGATATCGAATATGATCAATATTTAGATAAAAGGACAAAAGCCAAGCAGCGATATCGATTTCACCACTTACCTCTTGTCCTTCTGAACTTTTGTCTAAGACAAAAACAAATTACTTTTTGAGTTTCAAATCATACTTCGTGCCACCGGCAACGCCCTCTTTCAAGTCTTCATTGACCATACGCAACGTAGAGTCGTTGAGAACGAGGAAATATTCGGTGTCTTCTTTCTTACCGAGATTCAGCTTGTAAGCCATCTTTTCGGCACCATCTACGGTCTTCTTCACATCTTCTTTTTTACCTGTATAGTAGAAAACCTTATCTTTTCCGTTCTCCGCTTCCAAATAAGTCATCACGAGCGAGAACCCGTCTGTGCTGTCATTGGCCAGCGCCAGTTCATAACGAATACCGGGACCGTCGGCTGCGGGCACTACACCTTCATAGCGAACAGAGTCGCTTACCATTGAATCTACTGCGACAGAATCAGCGTTTTCTGCGTTGGCTTCTGTTTTTCCCTTCTGCTGGCACGATGCAATCAACGCGCAAGCAGCCAGTGCCATAAATGCTTTTTTCATCATACGTTTATTTATTTTGTTATACATCACACAATAACCGACATTTCTCCGATATATTATATCTTGCCTGTTAAATAATCTCAATCACTTTATCAGCCCCACACTTCGGCTCCGCTACGAAGCATTTTCAGGCAAACGGCCGAGCAAGATAACAAATCCATTTAAACAGAAAGACAACTATTGCAACTTTACAAGATATCCGTAACATTCTGGGAACAAATCAGTTAACGTAAGATAATCAACAGATTACGAGGTTAAAATTGCATAAATTCATTATATTTATGTCTTCATTTGCCGTCAAATGGATATCTTTGCAACGAAAAATGTACATTAAACACAGAATAAATATGAAGAAAAATCTCTTGACATTTACGCTATTGGCAGGTGCACTGATGGTAAGTAGCTGTGCCAGTAAAAAAGCATTAGAGAATTGTCAGACAGAAAACCGCGAACTGACCGACAACTATCGCAATGCCAAAGAGCAGCTTGCAGCCAGCCAGGCACGCGTAACGAGCTTGGAAGAGCAGCTCGCTCAACAGAAGAAAGACTATGCAGCACTGCAGCGGTCGCTTGATCAGAGTCTTTCGAATACTAATTCCAACAACATCAATATCTCTAAATTGGTAGATCAGATCAATGAAAGCAACCAATATATTCGCCATTTGGTAGAGGTAAAGACCAAGAGCGACTCGCTCAATATGGTGCTTACGAACAATCTGACACGATCGTTGAGCAAGGAAGAAATGAAAGAAGTAGACGTGCAAGTGCTCAAAGGCGTGGTCTATATATCGTTGGCCGACAATATGCTTTATAAGAGCGGCAGTTACGAAATCAACGATCGGGCCGCTGAAACGTTGAGTAAGATTGCCAAAATCATCACAGATTATAAAGATTATGACGTACTCATCGAGGGCAATACGGATAACGTACCCATTTCAAGAGCCAACATTCGCAACAATTGGGACCTCTCTTGTCTGCGTGCTTCAAGCGTAGTGCAGTATTTGCAAAACCGTTATGGCGTCGATCCTAAGCGTATGACAGCTGGCGGTAGAGGCGAATACAACCCACTGACAACCAACAATACCGAACTCGGTAAGCAACGTAACCGCCGTACTCAGATTATCATCACGCCTAAACTCGACCAGTTTATGGACTTGATCGATAAGGCGCCGGAGAGTGAGAATGGCCGAAACTAAGGAAGTCTCTCCCTCGATTTCTCTCCGAGAGGAGACGGATAAGCAAGAGCCTCGTATGTATTCGAAATTCAATTATATACGAGGCTTTTACAACTAACTGTCAGTTGCATTGCAATGAACGGTTAATCGCTGTACGAAAAACGGTTAAATGGCATGCATTTAACCGTTAATCATCAGACAAGTAGACATTTATTGAAAAGAGATTTGTATATACCTGGTTTTCAGACATATACAAATCTCTTTCCATTTCATTCTTTCTTTTCCTCTCACTTCTTTACTTTCTCCCCCTTAACAATCTGCAATGTTTGGTCACAATACTCCAAAACGGCGGGGCGATGGGTGATAAAGATGATGGTTTTGTCGTGAACAGCGAGTAAGTTTTGCAGCAGTTGACGCTCTGTTTCGGGATCTAACGCGCTCGTGGCTTCATCGAATAGCATAATAGATCGGTTGCGCAGCAGGGCACGTGCAATACTGATGCGCTGCGCCTGACCCTCACTCAGTCCGCCGCCCGCCTCTGAACAAACCGTATCAAGCCCCTCGGGGAGGTCGAAAACAAAGTCGGCACAACTCTGTTTCAAGGCTTCGCGCATCTCATCGTCATCAGCATTGAGCCGGCCTAAGCGCAAATTATCACGTATGGTACCGCTCATCAGAGTGTTTCCTTGCGGTACATAAACGAAGTTACACCGCATTCGAGGCGACAAATCGCGTGCACGCCCCTTGCTGTCGTATATCTGAACGCTGCCGCTTTGCGGTTGCAGGAGTGCGAGCAACAGGCGAACGAGTGTCGTTTTGCCCGAGCCGGTCTCGCCTTGAATAGCTGTACACGAGCCGGGACGAAAATCGAAGTTGAGATTTTTCAATACTTCACCGTCGGCAGTAGCATAAGAATAGGTAACGTTTTGCAGTCGGATGCCGCAGGGAGCAGGTATTTCAATGGGTGTTCCCTGCTCTTCCAAAGGGTTCTCTTCAAGTTCCATCAGTCGTTCGGCAGCTGTAAACACACTCACAAAGGCCGGAACGAGTTTTGTTAAACTGCGAGCGGGACTCTGGATACGATTGACCAACTGTAAGAAAGCAGTCATCCCGCCGAATGTCAACGTGTGTTGCGACATCCTGACTGCAGCCCAAAGGAAAGCAACGAGGTATCCGAGAGCAAACCCAAAATTGAGAATCAGACTCGAAAAAACATTGAATGCCGTGCGCCGTACAACGTTGTGCCGCAGCTGGCTTTGCATATTCTCCAAACGATTCACCATCACGGCATCGCTCTCTAAGGTCTTAATGAGCATTCGGTGTTGGATAGTTTCTTGCAGGATACTTTGTACCCGACTGTCGGAATCGCGTACCTGTCGGGTAAGTCGGCGCATCTGCCCGATATAAATCTTGCTGAACACAATGAAAACAGGGATAATGCCCACCGTGATAAAGGCCAAAGTGCTGTCCATCGAACACAAATAGAAGAAGGCTCCGAAGAACAATGCTACCACTGAAAGCGTGTTAGGAATGGTCTCTGTGAGGAAACTTACGACGTTGCTGACATCGAATTCGAGTCGATTGAGCACGTCTCCGGAGTGCATACTCTCTTTTCCGTGCCACTCAGAACGCAAAATTCGGTCAAGCATCTGCTGTTGCATACGATTCTGAGCTTTCACTCCGAGGATATTTCTTACCCATACTCCTGAGATATTCAAACCGAAATCGCACAGGATTAAGCTGCCCATCACAGCCACGGCCCAATAAATCGAACCGTCGGCAGCACCCGAAGCAATGTCGATAGCCCGCTGAACGGCCCACACCTGAGCCAGACTGATACCTACGGAAAGCAGACCTATCGATGCATTCAGCACGGCCTGCACGCGGTTTCCACGCCAAGCACGCCACAGCCAGCGCAATATCGTGCTTGCAGAATACTTCGACTCAGGGATCCGTAAGAGTTGTTTGATTTTCATATTAATTGAAGTTATTTTCTCATCCGCGGTTATCTGCCCCCCACATCAGCTTTTCCCGCAGGGTAGAAAAATATCGGCGACTGTCTCGTTTAATCATTCGAATGCTGTGGGGAGCCTTCCGAATGGTGACTTTCGTGCCCTCGCGCAAGCGCTCCGAACGACCATCCACCGCCACGAGATAATTATGTGAGCGACTCTCTACGGTTAAAGTGATCTCCGAATCATCGGGAATCACAATCGGACGGATGGTCAAACTGTGCGGCGCAACAGGCGTAAGACACAAGATTCCGGCCTTGGGCACGATGATCGGGCCACCATTCGACAGGCTATAAGCCGTACTTCCTGTCGGTGTCGACACCACCAAGCCGTCTGCTTGATAAGTAACAAGATATTCGCCGTTGATACAAGCACGGACGGAAATCATCGAAGCATTATCACGTTTGAGTATAGCGATATCGTTCAAAGCATAAGGTGAGCCTGAAATAGTTTCTGCATCGGTCTCAATCTGTATCACGGCGTGATTCTCTATGGTGAATTTGCCATTCAAAACATCGTCGAGGGCATCCTCGATTTCTACAGACGGGATATCGGCAAGAAATCCCAAACGGCCCATATTGATACCGATGACGGGCGTTCCCTTTACTCCCACACGACTGGCAGCCTTTAAGAAGATTCCGTCTCCGCCCATCGAAATGACAAAATCGACGTCGAAATTGTAATCATCAAATACGCCGGCTACATCGACTGACAGTCGTCGGTCTTTCATAAGAAAGTCATAAAAGGTGCGTTCGATATATACTTCGGCCCCGTGTGTAGCCAAGTGAGCAAGCGTTCGCTGCACTGACGCTGACTTCTCGGCCTGATGTTCATTGCCGAAAACGGCAAATCGAAGTTGATCCGATGACATATTTTAATGCTTTTTTAGGTGAAAGGCACAGTTAAATGCCAAACATTTCGTATATTTGCATATCCATTAATGTTGCAAAAATACATTTTTTTGTCGATAAAAAGCATAAAACTATGGTAAAAGTGTATCAATTTCTTGCCACTGGCTTTGAAGAAACAGAAGCCTTGGCGCCTGTGGATATCCTCAGACGAGGTAGTGTCGATGTTCGGACAGTGAGTATCACGGGCACGGAATATGTGGAGTCGGCCCACCACGTGATAGTAAAAGCCGACCTACTTTTTGAAGACGCCGACCTGAGTGATGCCGACTTATTGATGCTCCCGGGCGGGATGCCGGGTGCTTCAAATCTGAATGCTCATCAAGGTGTATGCGAAGCCGTGTTGAATCAGTTCAATTCGGGGCGACGTGTAGGCGCTATCTGTGCCGCACCGATGGTTTTGGGCAGCATCGGAATCTTGAAAGGCAAACGAGCTACGTGCTATCCGGGCTTTGAAAAGTATTTGGATGGTGCGGAATATACGCGCGAACTCTACACTGTCGACGGCAATATCACGACCGGCAAGGGGCCGGCAGCAGCGTTTATCTATGGCTTTTGTCTTTTGGCTCAGCTCACTTCGGAGGAGAAAGCACAGGAGGTAAAAGAAGGAATGCTGATCAATGAACTTATCACCTGCCACTGATCGAATGAATAAAATTATCATCCAATAAAGACTCATCAACTCAAAAACTTACAAACTTACAACTCACTATATGAGCTATATCATCATCGTGGCCGGTGGGAAAGGTCTGCGGATGGGAACGGACGTGCCCAAGCAGTTTATCCCCATCGGTGGGAAGCCGGTATTAATGCACACGATTGAACGCTTTCAGGCTTATGATAAGAGACTGAAAATCATTCTTGTGTTACCCCGAGAACAACATCCTTATTGGCAAAAATTGTGCAAAGAATACGGATTTGGTATTCCACATACGGTTATCGACGGTGGTGAGACACGCTTCGAATCATCTAAAAACGGCTTAAAGGCTATTCCAGCTGATGCAGAAGGACTCGTTGGCATTCACGACGGCGTGCGTCCTTTTGTTTCGGAAACGGTTATCGCGCGCTGTTTCAAGGCTGCCAGCGAATCGGATGCAGCCATTCCGGTACTTTCGGTAACTGAAACGCTGCGCTATGTAGATAATTGCGGGGTAGCCAAGAACGTCTTGCGCAGCAACTATCGTACGGTGCAGACACCGCAGGTATTCGACATCGGCCTGCTACGCAGAGCCTTTAATCAGCCTTATCAAGACTCATTCACCGATGAGGCCTCGGTCGTTGAGAATCTCGGATACACCGTTACGATGGTTGAAGGTAATCGAGAAAACATCAAACTCACCACACCATTCGACCTCACTATTGCAGAGGCGATGCTTAAATCATAGGATTTTGACTGCGATCTTAGACAAAGACATTATGTATTTGCCCGGTATGGGGCCGAAACGTAAGGATATTTTAAACCGCGAACTCCATATTCAGACGTGGGGAGAGTTATTGGAATATTATCCTTATAAGTATGTGGATCGCAGCAGAATCTATACCATTGTAGAGCTATCTGTTGATATGCCGTTCGTGCAGATTAAGGGAAAGATCCTCAGTTTTGAAGAATTTGTCAATGGGCCAAGGCGCAAACGACTCGTAGCTCACTTCACCGATGGTACGGGAATCGTAGACTTAGTTTGGTTTCAGGGCGTACAATATGCAGCAAAAACCTATAAGGTAGAACGCGAATACATCGTGTTCGGCAAACCGACAGTATTTAACGGACGTTATCAATTTGCCCATCCTGACATTGACGACGCATCAACACTGCAACTGTCAGAGATGGGAATGCAACCTTATTACGTCACAACGGAGAAGATGAAGAAAGCGGGAATGCAGTCGCGGGCCATCGAACGATTGGAGAAGACGCTCTTGGAAAAACTCCCCTCACCGCTGCCCGAAACACTTCCGCCTTATATCGTGGAACCGCTTCACTTGATTTCACGCGACCGGGCATTTCGACAGATTCATTATCCGAAAACTGCCGACGAAATGCAACAGGCCCGATTACGACTCAAATTCGAGGAATTGTTCTATGTGCAACTCAATATTCTGCGTTATGCCAGCGATCATCGACGCAAGTATCGCGGATATATGTTCTCGCAGGTAGGTCGTTTCTTCAATACATTTTACACCCAAAACCTGCCTTTTCAACTGACAAACGCACAGAAACGAGTGATTCGCGAGATTCGTGCCGATATGCACAGCGGGCGCCAGATGAATCGACTTTTACAAGGAGATGTGGGCTCGGGCAAGACACTTGTGGCACTGATGTCTATGCTGATAGCCTTAGACAACGGTTTCCAAGCCTGCATTATGGCACCGACAGAAATCTTGGCCGAACAACATCTCACAACGATTAAAGAGTTTCTACACGGTATGGATGTCCGCATCGAGTTACTCACAGGCGTCGTTCAAGGCAAGCGTAGGCAGGAAGTGTTGGCAGGTCTGGCTACCGGAAATGTCCATATCTTGGTGGGCACACACGCAGTAATCGAAGACACGGTGCAATTCGCCCGCTTAGGATTTGTCGTCGTCGACGAGCAACATCGTTTCGGCGTAGCTCAACGCGCCAAGTTGTGGAGCAAGAGTGACAATCCGCCACACGTGTTGGTGATGACTGCCACCCCCATTCCACGTACGTTGGCGATGACAATTTATGGAGATCTTGATGTCAGTGTCATCGATGAACTACCGCCCGGTCGCAAACCAATTCAGACAATACATAAATATGATACACAGATGGCAAGCTTGTATCAAGGAATTCGTCAGCAGATCCATCAAGGCCGGCAGGTTTACATCGTCTTTCCGTTGATTAAAGAGAGTGAGAAAATTGATTTGAAGAATCTCGAAGAGGGATTTGAGACCCTACGCCAAGTTTTTCCCGAGTTTCGGATGAGTAAGGTCCACGGCAGGATGAAATCCAAGGATAAAGAGGCGGAAATGCAGAAATTCGTGTCAGGCGAAACCCAGATACTCGTCGCTACAACGGTTATCGAAGTAGGTGTAAATGTTCCTAATGCCTCGGTAATGGTGATTCTCGATGCGCAACGATTCGGGCTCTCCCAACTGCATCAGCTACGCGGGCGAGTAGGTCGCGGTGCCGACCAGAGTTATTGTATTTTAGTCACATCCTATAAGTTGGCCGAAGAAACTCGCAAACGTATTGATATTATGTGCGATACCAATGATGGCTTCCGCATTGCAGAAGCAGATCTCAAACTGCGCGGTCCCGGCGACCTCGAAGGAACACAGCAAAGCGGCATCGCATTCGATTTAAAAATCGCCGATATTGCCCGCGACGGACAAATCGTTCAGATGGCTCGCAATGAGGCACAAAAGATTATCGATGCTGATCCCACGTGCGAGAAACCAGAATATAAAATGCTCTGGAATCGATTAAAAGAATTAAGAAAGACTAATATTAATTGGGCGGCAATCAGCTAAAACCGATCCTTTCACTAAAAAAAATCAGATCATAAAGAGTTGGTACAAGGCCGACGTAGAAATCGGCGATACCGGCGGACAAATAAGTTATTATTGCGATGAACTCAAATAGAAATTACTGGTGGCGCACCATCGCCTCTTTTCTCCTGGTATTATTCTCGATGCCCTTAGGGCACGCACTGATGATTCTGATGGAGAGACTGATGTCTCCCTCGGCAATGCATTATGCAGGCTTCCTGATGGGGCTTGCAGGATTATTCCTGGTCATTGTGGGCGTTTTCGCCAAAGGTGACACGCGACAAACGCTGTGGGGACTCTTCGGCGGACTCCTGTTCTGGACGGGATGGGTGGAATTTCTCTTCCTCTACTATGCCCGTCGTTACGGCGTACAGCCCGAAATAGAGAACGATGTCATAGTAACAAAACCCGAATATCTCATTATGCCCGCATCATTCGGAATGTGGATGATGGTAATGACGATGTACGTATTCAGCACGAAAAACGGCTGTGACTTTATTACTTGGATACAAAAAGTATGTTTCCGAAGTCGGCGTAAAGTAATCGCTGCCCAACCGATGACACGCCACACCAGCATCATCACGTTTATGGAGCTTAATATGATGCTGTGGGGCCTTTACCTCCTTCTGATGTTCTGCTACGACAAAAACTTCCTCGGCGACCATCACCCAGTTACCTTCCTCGTAGGTATAGGCTGTCTTATCGGCTCTGTCTTTATGTTCAAACGCGAATTAAAATTAGCTGCTTGGGGTGCCAATATCAGGATGGCTATTGCCACCGTCATCATCTTTTGGACTCCCATTGAAATACTCGGTCGCATCAACTTCTTCAAAGAGTTTTGGGTAGAACCCGAGAAATATGCTCCGCAGTTGATCATTATTCTACTCTTGTTCATTGCATTAGGGATTTACCTTTGGTTGAAAGGAACGAAAAGAAAGACAAGGGAAGAAAATGGCAGAGCATAAGCAATATTATTTCAGGTCATTCGTATCAATGGGCGTAATACTCTTCTCTATGCCGTTGGTACATCTGATAGCCAGAGTACTCAAAGAGAATTATACGGGAGCTCAACTCTTGGGTGCAGGTATGCTTGTAGGACTTATCGGATTTATAATGGTTGTAACAGGTGTATTTATCAAGGGCGACACACGGCAAACGCTGCTCGGGCTCATTGGCGGTATCTTCTTTTGGACAGGATGGGTAGATTTCCTCTTTATGTATTATGCACAACGTTTCGGGACACAGGCCGAAATGGATCCAGTAACGGGAAAGATTATCAGCCGTCCCGAATATCTTTTGCTACCCGCCACATTCGGGCTATGGGCAATGGTGATGATGGTGTATATATTCAGCACACGCAACGGTTGTAACTTTCTGAACTGGTGGCAGAGCAGACTGCTGGGCAGTCATAAGCGCCAAATAGCCAAATATGGTATGACTCGACACGTCTCCATTATCACCTTTATGGAAATCAATACGATGTTGTGGACTTGTTACTTATTGCTGATGTTCTGTTACGACCCTATCTTTATAGGCAGAGACCATCCTCTTACGTTTGCAGTGGCTGTAGGTGCTTTGATGGGTGCCCCTTTCATTTTCAGGAAACAGCTTCGGCTGCATGCTTGGGGAGCCAACATCCGTATGGCCACTGCAACGGTTATCGTATTTTGGATTGCAGTGGAAGTCTTCAACCGCACAGGCATCATTGGGAAAATATGGGCAACCCCTTCACAATATCCCATACATTTGGCAATTGCAATAATAGGAATTGCCATACCAGTGGGTTATTTTCTGCAACAAAGAAAAGAGGCAAGGCAAAAACAGGTAGAAATTTGACAGGAAACGGCACAAATAAAGGGCTATCTCTCCTATATTTTTCGCCGTTTCTTTTTATTACAATCCTTTTTCCCTATATTTATGTCAAACAAGAAGTATTATACTTCTGCCACACAAGTATAGGAGTAGTGCCCCTCTCCCATAGGACTTGTCATCGCCTGAGATAAAGGATATCTGCTTTCTAACCGGCAGGTCAATCCATTTATCCCTTTCCGCCATCATTCAGCATATAGATTCTATATACTTTCCAGTTAATAACAGTAAGTTTTTACCAACTATTTCCTAGGCAACATACACTCGATGAATTTATCAATGTATGGGCCATCGTGTTTCAAGAACATCAATGTATACGGTATCGGAGCAGCAATGCTTGTCGCTGTTTCGTTGTGCCATTTATCGTAACCCCGTTACTACGTTTGCCGTAACTCCGTTACTGCGATTGTCGCAACTCCGTTGCGACTTTGACAGTTGTTTAGAAGAGAGTTAGCATCGAACTCGCATTAGGCAATAATATCTATCAATCATTCGGTGCATACCGTCCATAAATCGTCAACATCACGGCGCTGTCTGCGCCATTGGTCTGCACCGTAATCCATTTGCGATAGGCACCGGGAATAAAACCATTACCGTCGTAGGTAACAACAAGACTGTCTTTCTCATTGGGTGCAACAGGATGTTTCGGGAAAACAACGGTTGTGCATCCGCAATCGGTTTCCACACTACTAATAAATAACGGTTTCCGCCCTGTATTACTGAAAACGAAAGAACAACGCTTGGACTCTCGTTCTGCATACTGACCGAAATCATGATCGGTATTCTCAAACCGTATCGTGGTCTGCACACTCGGTGTAGATACTGGCTTCAGCCTTTGTTTACAGCCGCTCAATATGAGCAGCAACAGTATCGCGCAATAAATCTGTTTCATAGAAATAAAAAAATGGCAATGGGCTCATTAAACGAAACCCATTGCCCAATTCTCAAATGCCGCTACGACTAAAGCAACGGACTTATCATATTAATTTACTCTGCAATACAAATCGAAACGCGGTTCTTATCGTTCTCTACGAACGGCTGAACACGGGCACCCTTACTGTCGGATGTAATGCGGTCGGCAGAAATACCATACTGCGTTTTCAATGTATTGACAACAGAAGCAGCACGCTGTGCGGCGATTCTGTCGTTGATCTTGTCATTACCCGTACCGGCATCGGCATATCCCGTAACTGTAACCTTTGCTTCGGGGATTTTGTTCAGATAATCAACGATTTCCTGAATCTTCTGAAGCTCGGAAGCACGTACCTTATAAGAGTTGATGGTAAAGAAGACATCACGACGTAAAGGTTCTGCCTTCGGCCCAACAACAGGAGCAGGCTCAGCAACGGGTGCGGGCTGCTCTTCTATAACAGGCTCGGGAACAGGTTCCGGAATAGGCTGTTCTTTCTTGGTATAGCTCTTGCCCAAATTAATGCGCAAACCCACCAGACCGTTGAAATACCAGTCGGCATTACCGGCTTTCTTCGAGTTATACTTATCGGACAGGACATTGGCATTGCCCTCAACCAACAGACTTACGGCATTACTCAAACGGAAACAGGCTTGTAAACCGCAGCGACCGTAAGGCAGCACTTTCGTACCGTCCCAAAGGTTTTCGAGGTTGTAAGGTACCACATTAGCAATACCTTTGGCAAGATCATTCACCTCCTCATTACCCCAAGCAACATTGGCCCCACCGCCTACAAAAGCAGTCAGGTTGAAAACACGATTGGGATTCCAACCGCAGAAGAGATTGGAGAGATTAAACATCAGGTCGAGCCCCGGTGCTACATACTTATACTTATAATTAGCCGTGAACGAAGGTAGAATCTGTCCTCTGTTCGTATAGCCGTTCCAGCCACCTTTGCTCTGCCAAGCATTAGCTTGCAAACGCAAAGCAAATACCGGACAGAACTGATAGCCGAGTCCGAGTTGTACGTTCGGACTGATCAGATCCTTGAATTTGGCTTCGCCAAATGTATATTGCGCTCCTCCTTCAAGGTTCAAGAAAAGGTGCTTCTTAAACTGGTACTCATTACCCTCCTTATCTACATAGGAAGCCTGAGCCATTGCCGACGTGCTCGCCAAAAAGAGAGCCGCAGCCATAAGAGACTTTAAACTTTTCATAATGAACGATTAATTTTGAATTCTTGTACCACTGAGGTTATTCGTGTCCGTCACATTATCAGCAGTAGTAAGATACCACTTTCCACCACGGCGGATAGGTTTCAGATAAAAAGCGATAGTATTGGGTCGCAGGTCGCCAGCTTTCTTTTCAAAAAGCACGGCATTCAGCTTCACAATATTATCCTTCTCCTGATCAAAAACCAATCTTTCAACGGTGTAACGAATACCTCGCATACTCATCAAAGCATTGGCCTGCCTTTTAGCCAAGCTCCCCGGAAGAGGAACAATGCTGTCTCCGTCAAGGAATGACAACATCGATACAGCAGCTTTGATATCCTTGCGGTCCAACCGATAAACAAACTCGTCTACCAATTTTCTGACTTCTGCCGTATCTGCATTGTTGAAAGAATCTTTGGGTTGAATGAGAAATTCATCTTCCAACTGCTTAACAGATTTTTCTTTCTTACCGCAAGACGACACCGCCGTTACTACAAGGAGTGAAAGCAAAAAAAGATAAATTACACTTTTTCTCATATCTCGACTTTTAGGAAAAAAGGGGTGTCAACGAGTGACACCCCTCTTTGATATTTGATTAGATTACAATAACCTAATTAGTTCTTCTTAGCACCACCAGAACCAGTTGTCTTATTAACCGTAATGGTAACCCAAACAACCTGCGTGTAGTTCAACTTCTTATCAACACCGCTTGTAGAAGCGTTGGTCTTCTTGTTGATCACGTTACCCCAGTTGTACTTCACTGCGATAGGAACATAAACGTGGAAGATCTGAGCACCTCCACCGTTATTGGTGTACTCAATGGTACCATACTTCTTGCCTGCCATATCACCTTCTGTCCAGCCGTTACCTGACATTCCGTGATGTGCATCATTGTAAACCTCTGTACCAGCAGCATTCTTAACTTTGAGGTAAGTTGCTGTTGTAATACCGGCAACAGTCTTATAGCTTGTGAGTGAAGGAATCCGGTCAACGGTCTTCAAAGCCTTGATCTTAGCAAGATCTGTCAGAGCTGCACCGCTACGCACTGAGTATTCAAGGTCAGCATCCGAACGGATCTGTTCACGGATAACAGCCAAGTCGGTAATACCATAGAAGTGATAAGGAACCTTACCCTCTGTAAAGTTACCATTAACCAATACATCATAGTCACGCCAGTCCTTGATATTGATCAAATCCTCGATCTTAACGGTCTCAGTATTGTTCAAAGCGTCGGTCCAAGTAATATTCTTTGGCCATACGTTGATTGGACGGAGAACACGTACATTGAAGAAGTTATTAGCCAACAATGGAGCATAGCAAGGATCCTGAGAAGCCTTAATCTCGATGTAAGCAGTAAACGTTTTGTCGATGTTAGCGGTCAGATAATCGGCCATGATATCCTTACCTTCAGCATCGCGACGACCCATCTTGTTTACAAGGTCAGTTGCAGCATTGTTATTAGGAGTCTCATCACCAAAGTAGTGGAGAACAGAATACTTATGGTCATCAGAGTTCTGACGGAGTTCAGCAACATCCTCAGGAGTGATCGTTCTACCATTTTGTGCAATGGCAACAATCTTATGGTTATTGTCCGTCAATTTCAATGTCCACTTAGACCCTGAAATACCTTCTACAACCCACGTGTCACCTGCTGCATTAATTGTAGAGTTAACACCCTTCTTCGGCAATGTGAACTCGAAGTCGATCGTAGTCTTAACAGACTTGTCGGTATTATAGAATTTGGTAAACTTATCCTTCGGACCTTCAAGTGTGAGCAACAATTTCTTGTCAACCCAGTATTCACGAACATCCTTATCGAACTTAGCATTGGTCAAGTCAACCTTGTTAACCTCAGCCGGTGTAGGAACGTTGAAGTGTACATCGAGGTCAGACTCTGTACCAGGAACATAAGCCGAGTTGAACTGATACCAGTGGTGGAGGTCCTTACCAGAAACCTTACCATACTCGAAGTGAACCTTATGAGGAGCAAAGTTCAATTTAACCCAGACACTTGTACCGTCGATCTTGTTGATGAAACGTACCCAAGTGAAAGCATCCTTTGTATTTTCGCCCTTAGAAGCGTAGGTTACGCCATACTCTTCCATAAACTTCTTATACTTAGCAGCATTCATCTTACCAGCCGTAGCATCATCGGTAAGGTTCCATTCCAAAACGTTGGTCTGAGCATCCCAAGCCTGCGGATTGGTTGCATTGTCGTGCGGAGTGTACCATACGCGACCGTAAGCATCTTCTTGGTTAGCCAACTTAGCAGCAAGTTTAGGCTCACTGTAACGGATAGCCTGCCAGCCTTCAGTGTAGAGGTGACCATCTGCCTCAGTCGGCATTACAGTCTTACCTGCTTTCACTTCAAGATAGTAGTTCTTTTCAAACTCCTGCTTTGTAAGACCATTTGTTCCGAGGATAGAAAGAATCTGGCTTTCAACCTGCGACCAAGTCATCTTACCCTTATCACCACAGTTCATATAAATGCCGTTCAGCTCAACCTCAACAACCTTATCTTGCAATTCAGCAGCGATAATACGCAGTTTGATGTAACCGTAAAGAACAACGTTACCCTTAGTATCAACGAGGTCAACACGTACCAACGGCTCACGGTCGATCACTTCACGTGTAGCAACCTTACCCTTAATAGTTTGGCCATCTTTCGTTACAGAACGCGGAGCAAAGACACCATCAGCAATCTGCTCGATGTGTGCAGACTCGCTTGTCTTTTCTTCACCGTGACGATAGTCAACAACAGTAAACTTATACTTCAAACCAAGAGCTTCAAGCTCCTCAGCTGTCATCGTGTAATCATGTTTAGCCTTACCGTACTTAGCAAATGTAATATAGTTTGCGTGAGTCTCGATGAAAGGCTTCAGATCGATCGTACTATTATAAACAACGCCGTGTGTAGCAGGCATTGTCAATACACCGTGAGTCTGAGCATCAGCAAGTGTCTGGCCGAATTCCTCATTAAGAGTTCCGTAGAGCGAAGTATAGAGGTGGTTATCACCGATAACACCAACGTGAGGTGTAGAATTTACGAATGTACCCTTGTCGAGAACTTCGTCAGGATTGTTATCAGCCAAAGCACGAAGCTGAATCTTAGCAGGCGTTACAACTGCATAATCAGAAGTAATCGTACGGGCTGCTTCATTCTCTGTTTTGGGGAAAGAAGTTTGAAGAGCAACGAACGGCAACTTACCACCGTAAGAGCGCTCGTGATCTGCATCTTCCCAACCATTGTTATTGATATTAGGATCGTTGTTAGAACTTGCAACCCAATCGTTATAATACTTCGAGAGTTTTGCAAAGTCAGCCTTGAAAGGAACAGTAAGAATACCATCCTTTACGTTGTTTACTTTACCATCGAACTTAGCAACCTTAGGAGTAGCGAATTCCCCACCACCACGTGTGTAAACATCAGCCTCGTTCGTAAAGAAACTGAATGTAGCATTTTCAAGACTCGCCGATGTCGGATCAACGTGATACTTAGCAACGGCACCGTCCATAATGGTAATTGTTGCACCGCTTGCTACGGGATGTCTGTTGTCAGCTGTGATTTTAATCGTTTCATAACCAGAAGCACCAGTCTGCTTGTAAGTAAACGTCGTCTTACCGTCGAATGAATAAGTCGGTGCATTGTAGATTGCGGGTAACTCGATACCTGCAAGACCTTCCCAATAGAAAGAGGGCATCAGTACGAGTGCAGTGAGTTTCCTATCAATAAGAACAGTCAAGAGGTTCATCTTGCCCATCGTCTTGTCGATATTGTCACTCAATGTCTGCAATTTGCTCTTCAACTCTTGCAGAGTTTTAGAAGAATCGGCACCACCTTTGAGAAGGGCGATCTGATCTTTCAAATCTTTGATCTGCTTCTCAACCTCAGCCTTATTAGCCTTACCAGCGAGAGCTTCGCCCAACTTTTCAAAAGCATAGCCCTGAGCTTCAAGATTTGCCTTTGCAGCCTTGATAGCACCTTCCAAAGTGTTAACGGTTGTACCCAATGTATTCAAGGTACCATTGATACCGTCGATCTTTTCAGCTAAAGCTTTAATCTTTTCTGCACTAGCATTCTTTTCGATCAAAGCCTTACACTCATCAACTGCTTTTTTCAGCTCTTCTGCTGTAACAACATTTTTGATTTTCTCCTGCAAGTCTTTGAGTTCTTGCTTTGTTGCAAATTTGGCCTGAGCCGTAGCAGCATCCTGCTTTGCTTTTTCCAAAGCCGCCTCCAGCGTCTTCAGCTGCGTCTTCAAAGCTGCGATGTCATTGGCATTAGATTTAATGTCATCATCGTAGTCTTTACAAGACGTAAACATACTCATAGATGCGATGAAAAATGCACCCATAAGCAACGTACTAAAAATTTTTCTCTTCATACGATAAAATTTAATTAAACAATTATATAAAAAACATGTCTCTCTATCCTTTTTAATTCAGGATATGCTATTTCGGTGCAAAAATAGAAATAAATATTAAAACAAGCAAATAAAAGGATATATTTTTTTTATTTTAAGTTGGAAAACGTGAGAGTTTAACGTTTCAGAAGGGAATTTTCTGGATAAAGAAAGGGACTATTGTCATAAAGATAATTGAAAAGTACCAGAAAGAGAAGTGAATATGTTATTTATATGTAATATTACGTCTATATAATTAAAGGTAAAAAGATAAAGGATAGAAAAAGAGCGATGAAAGTTTAAATAGCATTGGCAAATAAACTTTCATCGCTCTTTTTCTATCCTTTATCTTTCTTAAAACTCTGCTGTTTTAGGGGTACGTGGGAACGGGATAACGTCTCGGATATTCTGCATCCCGGTAACAAACAGAATGAGACGCTCGAAGCCTAAACCGAAACCACCGTGCGGACAGGTTCCATACCTACGCGTATCGAGATACCACCACATATCTTTCATCGGAATATCACGACGTTCGATTTCACTCATCAGCTTGTCATAACTTTCTTCGCGGACGCTACCACCGATGATTTCGCCGATCTGCGGAAACAAGACATCGGTACCCTGGACGGTCTTTCCGTCATCATTGATCTTCATATAGAAAGCCTTGATGTCTTTGGGATAATCCGTCATAATAATGGGACGCTTGAAGTGTTCCTCCACCAAAAAACGCTCATGCTCGCTGGCCAAATCCATTCCCCACGTTACGGGGAACTCGAACTTGCGCCCTTGGGCTACTGCCCCCTCAAGAATCTCGATTCCCTCGGTGTAAGGCAAACGGACAAACGACTCTTTAACGATGCCTTGTAAACGCTCAATCAAGGTCTTGTCGATCATCTTATTGAGGAATTCGAGATCATCCTTGCAGTTGTCAAGCGCCCAGCGAACACAGTATTTAATGAAGTCTTCTTCTAAATCCATCAGTTCGGGCAAGTCGACAAAGGCAACTTCGGGTTCGATCATCCAAAACTCAGCCAAATGGCGCGGCGTATTGGAATTCTCTGCACGGAATGTAGGACCGAACGTATAAATCTGTCCAAGCGACGTTGCCCCCAATTCACCCTCCAACTGGCCACTCACGGTTAGACTGGTCATCTTACCGAAAAAGTCGTCGGTATAGATAATCTTTCCGTCTTCGCCTTTTTTTAAGTCATAGAGATTTTTAGTCGTCACCTGAAACATCTCTCCTGCCCCCTCGCAATCACTAGCCGTAATAATCGGCGTGTGAAAGTAGAAGAAACCGTGATCGTGAAAATACTTATGAATAGCGATAGCCATATTATGCCGGATACGCATAACCGCTCCGAAAGTATTGGTGCGTAGGCGCAAATGCGCATACTGACGCATATATTCAAAGCTCTGTCCTTTCTTCTGCATCGGGTAGTCCGAACCACAAGTTCCATAGAGCTCGATGCTTTGGCACTGAATTTCCGATAACTGTCCCAGTCCTTGGCTCTCCACCAATCGACCTATAACACTGATACAAGCACCTGTGGTGAGTTGCTTCAAAAGGGCTTCGTCAAAGTCTGCGGGATTAACAACGACCTGCACATTCTTAATTGTCGAACCGTCATTCAGTGCGATAAAGTCGACAGCTTTACTGCTGCGATGTGTCCGCACCCATCCCTTTACATTAACAACAGTGCCAAAGTCTGTACATTGAAGCACATCAACGACTTTTATTCTTTTCATCATCGTTAGCTTTCTATTCCACTCGTTTAAATTAATAAAACTTCACGACCTAATATTTACATATCCTTATCTTTTTAATTCATAAAAATTAAGTCATCTTTTACCTTTATTTTATTATTCAAATGCTCCCATTCGCAACATATCAACCTCTTTTTCCGTAAGGAACCGCCAATCACCGCGACGAAGTCCCTTCTTGGTCAAACCAGCAAACTGCACCCGATCTAATTTGATAACACGATAACCCAGGCTCTCAAAAATACGACGTACAATACGATTCTTACCACTATGAATTTCAATTCCTACCTGGTTCTTTGCTGCATCATTGGCATATTCAATAGCATCTGCATGCACTTCACCATCATCCAACGTAACCCCCTCAGCAATCTGCTGCAAATCATGTGCAGTGACATTCTTGTCTAAGAACACGTGATACACCTTTTTCTTTAAAAACTTGGGATGCGTAAGTTTGCTGGCAAGGTCACCATCATTGGTGAGAAGCAATACACCAGTGGTATTACGGTCTAAACGACCTACGGGATATATACGCTCCGGACAAACGTTCTTAACCAGATCCATCACAGTTTTACGCTGCTGCGGATCATCATTGGTAGTGACATAATCTTTCGGTTTATTGAGAAGCACATAGACTTTCTTTTCCAAAGATACGGGCTGCTCGTGGAAGACCACAATATCCGAACGTAAAACTTTTGTACCAAGTTCCGTGACAACAGTACCATTGACGGTAACAACGCCAGCCTGAATAAACTCATCAGCTTCACGGCGACTACAAACGCCCGCATTAGCAAGGTATTTATTAAGGCGAATCGGCTCATTAGGATCGATATGTTCTTCCTTATACTCAATGCGCTTCTTCATACTATATTTGGCATTCGGATCATAGTCGGGCGTACGCTGACGATAGCCACTTCCCTGATTATAATCACCACGATTGTTATTATAACCACAATTATTATTGCAACCGCTACGATTATATCCACCACGATTGTTATTATAACCGCCGCGAGGTTGATAACCTCCCTCACGATGCTGATAACCAACTTGGCGGGGTTGATAACTACTTTCAGCATTGTTATTATTATAACGAGGACGATACTGACGAGATTGACCATAGCCACCTTGATAAGGTTGATAACCACCGCCGTTGTCACCATTGTTATTGTAATAACGTGGGCGATAACCGCCCTGGCGAGGTTGACCATAGTCACCCTGACGGGGCTGATAGCCACTGCTATTATTATTGAAACGAGGACGATACTGACGAGATTGCACCTCTTCGCTGCCCGACTGGAGTACACCACCAAAACCTTCGGGGCGGAATCCGCTGCTTTCCCTGTCGTTATTTCTATCCAGATTATAAGCGCGCGGCGTATGAATACGTGGCCGTTGTGATCTTACTCCATTACGATGCTCTTTCTGATAATAACCTTCCGGCTGATAACTCTCACGGTTACTTTGATTCTGCTCTGCTGATGAATCTTGTACTTTGTTTTCTAACTCTGAATCCATATTTACATTCTGCTTTCTTTTAGCCTCACGGCTCGTTAATAAATAATTATTTCTTAAATTCCAATATAATTACGCGGCGTTATTGCCAGCAATTCTTCCTTGACCCTGCCACTGACGTCCAACGTCTTAATAAAATCATGAATCGTCTCTTCGGTCATTCTCTGATTAGTCCGAGTGAGTGCTTTCAATGCCTCATAAGGATGCGGATAAACTTCACGTCGCAAGATCGTCTGAATGGCTTCGGCCACCACTGCCCACGTATCATCTAAATCTTCATTCAATCTCTCCGTATTGAGAATGAGTTTACGCAATCCCTTCAACGTACTTTGAACGGCAATAATACTATGCCCCATCGGCACTCCCACATTGCGCAATACCGTAGAATCGGTCAAATCACGTTGTAACCGACTTACAGGCAATTTCCTGGCCAAAAATTGGAAAATGGCATTTGCAATTTCCAAGTTACCCTCGCTATTCTCAAAATCGATCGGATTCACCTTATGCGGCATCGCACTCGACCCCACTTCGCCGACCTTGATCTTCTGCTTGAAATATTCCATCGAAATATACAGCCAAAAATCCCGGTCCAAATCGAGAATGACCGTATTGATCCGGCGTATCGCATCAAATACACTTCCTAAATGGTCATAATTGCTGATCTGCGTGGTATACTGTTCACGATCCAAGCCTAATTTCTCCCGAATGAATCGATTCCCAAAGTCTTTCCAATCAAAAGCAGGATAGGCCACGTGATGGGCATTGAAATTACCTGTGGCTCCTCCGAATTTAGCCGTCAGTTTACAAGCTTTCAACGTGTTCAATTGCTCAGTCAGCCGGTAGACGAACACCATCACTTCTTTTCCCAAGCGAGTAGGCGAAGCCGGCTGTCCATGTGTACGGGCTAGCATCGGCACATCTTTCCACTCATCTGAATAAGTACGCAATTGAGCTATCAATTCTTCCACTTGCGGAAAAAAGACACACTCCAATGCTTCTTTCAGAGAAAGCGGAACACTCGTATTATTAATATCCTGCGAAGTGAGTCCGAAATGGACAAATTCCTTATAAACATCTAAGCCACCGATTTTATCAAACTCCTCTTTAATGAAATACTCCACAGCTTTAACATCATGATTGGTAACCTCTTCAATGGCTTTCACCCGACGAGCCTCTTCTTCACCAAAATTTCTATAGATATCGCGCAATTGTTCAAATAGCATTTTATCCAAAGAAATCAGCTGTGGCAACGGCAATTCGCATAAAGCTATAAAATATTCGATTTCTACCCGTACGCGATAACGAATCAACGCATATTCGGAAAAGTAATCAGCCAAAAGCTCCGTTTTATCTCTATAACGACCATCAATAGGAGATATAGCGGTCAATAAGTCAAGAGTCATATTGATATATCATTATTCTGTGCACAAAATTACGAATTAAAATTGATACGGCGACAATTATTTATGATAAAACTTCTAAAAAGAAAAATTCCACAAATCTCTGTCGAGAATTGCGGAACAACTTTGTGGGCGTTGAGGGATTCGAACCCCCGACCCTCTGCTTGTAAGGCAGATGCTCTAAACCAGCTGAGCTAAACGCCCTCGTTTTCCCATTTGAAAAGCGGTTGCAAAGATACAACAGTTTTTCGACACTGCCAAATCTTTTCATTTTTTTTATCAAACGACTTATTCATCAAATTTTTACTTAGTAATTAATTTCTTTGCTCATAACACTTTACCATCAGAAAGAAATTAACAACAATGCAAAGGGACTACTTTTCTATTCTATGTAGGTCTGTATATTATCAAATACCAATTATCTTCATTTCTCACACTACATTCTTACGCCACACTCGCTTTATCACTGGCTATCAACTACTTAACAAATGAACCGAATATACACGCCATATTACATTTCTCTGAAATCATACACTTTTACCTTGAGAATAAAAGTCTTTTGAAAAGAATCACAGTGTTAAATTCTCCTATATTTTATCTTTTTTACTCTATCATCCTTGTAGTCTATCTGTTTTTTATCTATTTTTGAAATCGAAACTGACAAGGCTTTGCATTTTCTTTCTCTTTCCTCACAAATCCTGTCAATTTGCTTTTTAATATGATTATTAATAAAAATAGAATATATGGGAGAATTAATAGACAAAAAGATTTCCGTCAGCATCGATGGCCGTCGGCTTTTTGCTTTCAAGTCCTTCGAACT